>CAYOYI010000185.1:0-8027 GCA_964408105.1 uncultured Chitinophagaceae bacterium
GGCAACTCTCATTTATCAGAGCAATCAATCCTGCCCATAAGGCTTTTCAGGTTATCAAGTTTTGGATATGCCTGATAATACTATACATAGATCACGACAATGCCCGTTTTCTTGACTACCTGGATAGATGGGCTTTCTTCTATGACCGGATAGGATACAAAGGAATATTCAGCGACTATCAAAACGTCTCGCTCCTTTACGTGTATCACTTTTTTCAATTCTTCCTGTACAAGATTTTCGGGTTTAACGGAATCGCCTGGAATCTGGTTTTCACTTTCCTCCATGCTGTCAATGCTATGCTGGTTGCGCAATTAATGCTTTTTTTCTCGCGTAGTTTTGACCGTGTTGCCAGCTTGACAATTTCATTCTTTGCAGGACTCCTGGTTGTGTCTTGTCCTTATCAAACGGAGGTGTTGGCATGGGGGCCTACTATTCATTACTTATTTTCAGGCATACTCTTGCTCTCCGCAATCCTGTTTAGCATCCGATTTATTGAAACCGGAAACATAAAGTACACTGTCCTGGTGGCAATGTGTTTCGGAGTTGGATTATTTACTCATGAAGTGGCGCTGATCCTTCCGGTTTTGTTAGTCGCTTTGTTTGTGGCTGCAAAAAACCTGTTTCAATGGAAGGAACCTTTTTTGCCCAGTATGCTCCGGCTTATCGGACCGCTACTTGTTTGGATACTGCTCTTTTTTATTTTAAACAAGATCCTTCTGGGAAAATGGATCGGACACTATGGGGCTGACACCCACCTTGACTTTTCAATTGCAAAAATGGGCAGCATGGCTTTCAAGTATTTTATGAATTTTTTTGTGCTCGCCTCTTTCCTGCCAGGAGATTTAAAAACAACCATTTACAATTTTGCGGATCTTCCCGTGATCGGAGTGGTTTTTATCGGGAGCTGTGTGCTGGTAATTGTTTCAGGTTTGGTTGGTTTCCGTAAATCTCCAAAAAAGCTCTTGCCGATAATGTTTTTTCTCCTCTTCCTTATTACCCTCATACCAGTTCTGAACCTGTACTTCCCATCCTATACATGCATAATGGGTGATCGGTTGAGTTATATACCCTCATTGTTTTTTTATCCCTTCCTGGTGTCTGTTATTTACTTGCTGCCTGAAATCATTTGGAAGGGAACCATGGTAGTGGTTGTAGCAGCATCGGCTTACTTTCTATCCTTGAATATTGGCAGTTGGGAGACAGCAGGTCAAATTGCCAAATCACTTGAAAGTAGTTTTAATTGGACCGATGCTCCACATATCTATATCCTCGCATTGCCTGAAAATTATAAAGGCGCCCCGATGTACCGGCTTACCGAAGAAAAAACAAAACCGCTTACCGAAAACATAAAAAGAAAAACCGGAATTGACCTGGGCGATAAAACTTCTGAAGTTGTAAAGTATAACATGCTCTCTCAAAATGATTCTGTTTCCGTGGAGATTATAAATGACAGCACGCTGAAAGTAACTTTAAGTGATTGGGGAAGATGGTTTTGGCGTTATGGTGGAGGAGCATCCGATTACGTAACCGATGGGTACTCAGTTGACATTGATGATCTGGGTCATTCCTATCTCATCCAGTTTAAGTCCAAAACACGTGATGCCGTTTACATTTACCAAAGCGGAAGCAACTGGAGCCAGGTAGAAGGCTTCTGAGCAAGCTACAAATCTTTTCTTTTCCAGACTTCGGTTCGCTGGGTTGGCGATTCATAAATCCTATTGTAACCTTCATGCAGTTGCAGAAGAAGCGACTTTGACTCTTCTGTTTCAGCATAATTGAATTTCATGCACCAGGTGACTATGTAATCAATCTGAAAATCACAATTTGTTCCTTCATATCCATTTAGTTGTACTGAAGGCGGTTGGTACTCAATTCGCTCTAAGTGCTTAAAGGGAGAACAGTCCTTTTTCCATTGAAATGGAAACCAGGGAGTATTTCCCTCATAATTGGCAAAATTTATTAAAGTTTTATATGATCCGCAATAGTCAAAGGCGTGAGGAAACAACCAAATCTTTGTGGTTATGGCATTTCCTTGCTCGTCTAAACCATTATGAGAAAAGCTTAGAGGAAGTACGGTGGAGCCATCAGGAATAAAAGAGCACGCAGAAAGATAATCTGCCTGAGCAGCCGAAATTTTTTCCTGATAGGGATATCTCGTAAGTAAAAATGTAATACTCAGGCCAACAGAAATTAAAATAGCGCCATGATAAATTACTTTATGGAATTGTTGCACACAAATCCAAAGCACCAATAGCAACCAGGGAATCCAACTTAACCGGCCTATCCAAAAGGGGATGGAAAGCAGTTTCGGGTGCATTAAATAAACAGCTAATGCTATGATAAATGAGATCAAAATCCCATCAGCCAGGATAATTTTTTGTTTGTTTATTACTCGACAGACCAGAGCATATAAAAACAAAACAAGCACAAATCCTATCCACAGATAAATTAAATCTTGCTCTCCCTTTGAATAAATAAGCAGCATTTTAAGGTTCGAAAAACTTTCCCAAAGCTGTTGAAATTCCTCGGCTGCACTATCTGAATAATCAAGTTGGCTCCCGATAAAAAGAACAGAAAATGTGACTGGTATAGCCCCGGATAAAGCAATACAAATCCAATGTCGGATAAACCTTCTTGCTTTTTTTCCAGATGCTTTTAATATTGTCTCAATTATTTCTACAATAAAAATTCCACTAAGACTTAACCCGATAAAAAACCATCCAAAAATGTGAGTAACATAAATCAGAACGGAGAGCGGTAGCAATACCAGCATTTGGAGCGGAATATTTTCATCACGCCACCGCCACCAACAACCTATGAAAAGCATCGAAAAGCAAAGGCTGTAGCAATAATTATAAAAGCCATAAAAAGCCAAAAAATGAAAGCACAGCGGGAATACAACGATTCCAACAAAACTCAATGATCTTGCCAACTGCCTGGACAGAAAAATAAAAGAGCCCGCAAATAAAAGCACATACATAGACATTAATATCTTTTCTGCAACAACCGGACTAAACCCAACTTGCAAAAAAGCCAATGCAATATGGGTAAACAGATTAGGATAAAAGTGGAGGTTTAGATCATAATACTGGCAATAAAAGTTTCTTGCATTTCCAAAGAAAAAATCCAGTAACATCTTAGAATTGTAAACATGAGCCGGGCCATCCACAGTGAGAAAATATTGCTGATACCAGATGTAAAGAAGGTGTGCGGCAAGCAAAGCATAAAATAAAGCGGCATCCCAACGAAAATTCTGTCGTTTAAATGCGGCAATTCCTTTTGGTAAGTTTGTGCCATCAGTTTCCATTAGGTGCATATTTCCGGCAAAATAAAAAATACAGGGCTCTTTCTGCTATTCTGGATAATTGCAATTTTTATCTACTGGAAAACCCAAGGGGGAGGATTGGTTACTGATTCGCTCGGTTGGTTCATGACCTATGAATCTCAGGGCTGGCCTGGATTATTCCGGGCATTTGGTGACAAATCTTTGCACCACGTTTATCACCTGATGTTCTTTTCACTTTATAAGATATTCCAGTTTAACGGCACAGGATGGATGCTGTCAATGACTTTCTTACATGCGCTGAATGCATTTCTGTCTTACAAACTCTTTTCACAACTGCTTCGCCCGGTAACCTCGCGGCATTTTCAATCGGCCTCATTTTTCGGAAGTGTTGCGTTTCTGCTTTCTCCTTACCAGACCGAGGCAGTTGTTTGGACCGCCTGTGTGCATTATCTGGTTACTACAGGGCTTCTTCTTTCTTCCTGGCTACTTATGCTTAAGTACTTTCATAACCCCCGGCCCATTTTTGTTCTGCCATTTTACCTGCTTTTTCTGCTAAGCCTGTTTGCACTTGAGATTGCTTTAGCATTCCCGTTGATGCTTTTTATTTTCATGCTGTTCTGGCCTTCTGCTGTGTTTAAAACACAATCACGCGCGAGGGCATTAGCGGCATTTGTACTTCCTCTCCTGTTTCTGACAGCCGTATATTTTTTATTAAATAAACTGCTTTTAGGTTCTTGGGTAGGACATTACGGAGCCTCAACCCATCTGAATTTTTCACCGGCTCTGCTTGCTTCAAACTTTAATAAGTATGTGGCCAAATATCTGGCCTTTGCTCAATTCTTTCCTTATGGCACCAGACGTAAAATCTATTCTCTTCTCGAGAATAACTGGATAGCATTGCTAAGCTTCATTTTCTATCTGGCTGCCGTTTTGGGATTCTTGAGTTATCAATCCAAAATACGACCTGACCGAAAAGCCACTATAATCCTGTTTGGCCTGTTCGCTCTTGCCTTGAGCCCGGTAATCAATCTCTTTTTCACCGATGTGATTCTTATCGAGGGTGATCGCATGGGGTACTTTGCCTCTGCGTTTTTTTATCCCTGCGTGATATTGTTCCTGTTCAGTTACCTTCCGAAACTGAAATATATTTTAACAGCATCTTTCATTCTACTGAATGCTTACTTTCTGACAAGCAACACGGCCAGTTGGGAACAGGTGGCAAAGGTCTCCTCCTCGCTGATTGAAAAATTCAAATGGCAAAATGCCTCTCATGTTTACATCTTAAACATTCCTGACAACTATAATGTCGCCTACATATTCCGCTCATTTGACGGATACAGCGCCCTTTCGGAACACCTGTTGCTAAGAAGGAATATTGATGTGCGCGGAAAAATCACCGAAGTGGTTAATTACAACATGGCCACCCCAGCAGATTCCGTAAAAGTTGTTGCCGAAACAAAACAAAAAATAAGACTTGAATTTGCCCAATGGGGGAATTGGTTCTGGAGAAATGGTATAGGTGCCACGAGCTATCGAAACGAAGATTTCCAATTCACCCCTGATGAATGGGGCCATTCCTATACACTTACTTTTGATTCAGTTCCATCGGAAGGAACCGTTTTTATCTACCAGTGTGGCGATGAATGGCGGGAATTGCCCTTCTGAAATATTTCTATACCGCCAGCACTTCCCGCAATACCTTATGTGATTTGACAGTTTTGAAATCTGAAATGTGCAACTGATAAAACAGCAGAAGCTTTTCTAAAAGTGCAGCACGCCCTGCTGCCGATAATTGTACTTTTTTGCCTTGTGAAATCTCTTTCAATATTGCGCTTAATTCTGCCGGAAGAATATACTGATGTACTGGAGTTTCGGTTACAAAACTCCCCTCTAAAAGATCAAAGCAACGGGAGTCGGCAGGTATCTCTCCGGGATGAAACCCCAAATATTTTGTCAGATCCAGCAGGAACTTTAAGTGAAAATTGGAATCAGTTGGAGTTGAATCAAGCTTCACAATTTCGCCTTCTAAAAAATCATACAGTTCTTCATTACTTTCTTCTTCACGAATAACAGCATTCATAATTTCCAGCATAAAAACAGCTATGGCGCTCTTGGTCATGTCAAAACGCAAGCTCTTGGATATATAATCCATGCTGAAGTCTTTAAGGAAGTTCAGGCCTTTTCCTGCCTTGTGATAAACCTCCAGATTTAGAATATTCAGCGGCTGAAAAAAGGAAGCCTTCCGGTTTTTCCCGGCCCTTGCACCTTTCACAATGTAAGACTGCAAGCCAAAGGAAGTAGTATAAATTTTAGTTATAAGGCTGGTCTCTGAATACTTCGTGCTGCCTAAGACTATACCTGATGTTTTGAATAGCACTTACCCTTAGTTAATGATCAGTAATTTAGCCACATGTGTAGATGTACCGTCCTCGCTGGAACTGAATACGAGGTACACACCGGTCTTTGCTCTTTCTCCATTATAATTTCTACCGTCCCATACCGCTTGTCCGCCCAGGGCTTTTGCCTCATAAAAGAGGCGCCCTCCAGAGTCGGTGATCTTCACATTTGCATTGTTTGCTAACCCTTTGATAGCAATAGGGCCGTTATAATCTTCGCGAACCGGATTCGGGAAGATCAGCACATCTGAATGCTCATCAACCCCAACAGTTGCTTCTCCCCTGATAGAAACAATTCCATTATTTGTCCCGATGAAAACTTCTCCTGACTCGTGGTCAATGGCAATGTCTGTTATGACATTCGATAACAGGGGACTATTATCTACGGTGTAGTAAGCAACCTGTTGTGTCCCGTCCGGTGACAGCAGAAACACTCCATTGGTTGTTCCGATCCATTTTCTGTTGCCGCCATCAATTGCGATAGCCGAAATCCTTTCCGTCTCCAGCAGATAACCCGCAATTCCATTTTGCGTCACGATTATTTGCTGTGCTTCGCAACCTGATTGTGAAAAAACAGAAGAGGCACAATAAAACACTGCAATTCCTTGTGCAGTGCCTACCCATATTTCGCCATCAAGGTCTTTTGCCAGCGAATAAACTTCACTGTTAGGAAGATTCCCTTTACCTTGTCCTGTACCATAAATTTTATACAGATCATCCGAAGTGCTTGCCAAATCCTGACCATGATTGAAAACAAGCAGGCTTTGGTTTGATACGCGAGGAATCACCACCCATTTCTGGTCATAGTCATCAACCACGATCCGCTCAAGCTGGTTGCCTTTCACATTGGGAGTTATAAATGAATACCATGTCCCGTCTTCCTGCAAGGCAAGAATTGGGCGCGTTGCGCCATAGCTTGCCATCCACAAGGTTCCATTTTGATCAAAGGTCAATCCGCTAATTGCAGTCCGCTCTTCAAACCCTGGAACTCCTTTTAATAAAGGCGTATTAAATTGGTTGTATAAGTTGAAGTCTCCGTCATTATATTCTATAAGCCCGCCCCACCACGAACCAAAATATGCTCTGTTTAATGTTGGATGTACGGCAACTTTCCAAAAATTGTAAATAGTATCGAATTCAGCATTGGTAAACTGATTATAGTTATTCCAACTATTTGAGCTAAAGGAAAATACGCCATCACGATTATATCCATCGAAACTATAGCTCTGATCTACACCTCCGGGGCCCACCCAAAGTTGTCCCCTCTCAACTGCCAAACTTTGAACATTGGTTGATCCTGGCCCGGAAGGCGGGTAAACACTAATATCATCCCCCGATATCCTAATCAATCCCTCCAGCAGATCCGCAACCCACAAAACTCCGCTGGAATCAATCACAGCGTCAAGAGGCAGTCTTATCGGATCGTAGATATAATTACAGCAAATAAAATCTGAGTCAATAGTTCCAATCCGCCCATCGCTGTATGTCAAAGGTTCGTCTGATTCGCTGATGATCAGTTGGCCTTCGGCAATGACCATATTCTCTGTCTTCCAGCTTGACTGCGCGTAGTAATAGTCCCAGGTGCTGCCATCGAACGTGAAGATCGTATCCTTCACGTTCGCGAATATTTTTCCGTTAAAGGAAACAACATTTGGCGCAGCTCCAGTGGTCAACCCGCTTGCTAAATGCCACTCGGAATAATTGGACAGGTTGGGTGAATTTTTTGAAGCAACCTTGATGCCTTCTGCCGTTGCAGCATAGAAGTTCACCCCATCTTCCGCAAATGAAAAGACCTCCAGATTCTCCCCATCGGTGCCGATCCTGTAAGTGTCTTTTATCTCCTTCTTCGCCATATCTAAAATCACGATACCGAAGCTGCATGACAGGTAAGCAAAGTCTCCAATGAATAAAACGCTATTGATCTTTTTTTCTCCGATGATCTGTTTGCGCTTGATATCGGAGATATTGATGATGGTATTATTCTCGATCAGATCGATGTTTGTATTATCATAGGCGATCAGCAGCGTTTTGTTATGAGGGTTGTATTCAACTAAACCAACCCCGACATCGCTAAGCCCCGTTACTTTGTCGTATTTATCTAATTGCCCGTTGGTCTTATCGTAAGAGAAGAAAAAAACATTGCCGGACACGTAAATTTTATCACCGGCATCGGTAAGACTGGTCGCGTTCTTATACGGCACATGGGTTCTCCATTGTCCGATACCCAGAGGAATTTGTGAGGACACCAATGTTGGAAAAAACAGAATGAAGCTGTAAAATATTCTCAGGAACATGAGTTGCTGCTTACAAACGACCAGATTGAACGGGTATTGCAAAGTTGCGAA
>CAYOYI010000186.1:0-8007 GCA_964408105.1 uncultured Chitinophagaceae bacterium
CATTTTCTACTGTAACTTCCACTGGCGTTACCTGGAAGAACAAATAACCATCATCCATGTAGAGTGAGCTGATGTCGTTTCCGCTTTGGCTCATGTAAAGCCTTTCATCCAGCAGTTTTTGATTATAGACATCACCCTTTTGAATATTCAAAATGCTGCTAAGAAAGGCGCTGGTATATTTTGTGTTTCCCTTCCACGTGATGTTGCGGAAAAAATATTGATGGCCTTCTTTAACCTGAATGTCAATCCTCAGATTCTTGCCTGCGAGATATACTGAATCCCGAACAAGCTTTGCATCACGATAGCCTTTGCTGTTGTAGTAAGCAATAATATTGTCCTTGTCCGTTTTATATTCCTTTACAAGGAATTTTGAGCCTTTGAAGATGTTGAGGTTTGCATTGTCCGAAACGTAGTCATAAAGCTTGATCATCGAAAGGTTCGCAAGCACATCGTGAAATGAAGTTCCTTCCGGCACAGCCTTCCTGATGTTTTTCCTGCTCAGGATTGCGGGGAGGTCGAATTTTACTTTCTCGCGCGTTTCTTTCATCAGCCTTTTCAGCTTACCGGAAGTAACCACTTCATTCCCTTCAAAATTGATCTTGGCGATTTTTACTTTGTTCCCTTTTTCAATTTCAATATCGAGCAACACGCTATTGGTTAGCAATGTGTCTTTTATTTCCCGAATGGTAACAGCAACATTCAGGAAGCCCTTTTCCTTGTAAAAATTCTTGATTGTTGTTGCGGTTGATATTTTGGTGTTCTCATTTACAACCCGGCCTTTTACCAGTTTTATCTTTTCACGAAGGTCTTCTGATTCTCCTTTCTTTATCCCTCTCAAAGTGAATCGTGAAAGACGCGGCCTTTCTTTAAGCGATATTTCAAGAAAAGCTGTGGAGCCAATGGTTTTGGTGACATAAACGGCAATATCCGTGAAAAGCCCCTGCTGCCAGAGATTTTTGATGGAATTTGAAATAGTTTCACCGGGTATGGATATTTTATCTCCAACTTTCAGTCCTGAAAGGGAAATGATAATGTCCTGGTCGAGATATTGAATGCCGGAAGTAGTGATACCGCCAATGGTATATTCACCGGGAGCGGCATAATTGAATTTGCTTTCCTGTGAGAAAATCTCACCCGAAATAAAAAGCATCAGCAGAACAAGGCAGGCGGGCTTCAGCTTCATCCAACTTTTATTTGTTCGCTGATCTTTCCGAAGCGCCTTTCCCGGTGCTGGTAAGTGATGACGGCTTTGTAAAGGTCATCGGCCATGAAATCAGGCCATAGTGTATCTGTAAAATAGAGCTCCGTATATGCAAGCTGCCATAGCAGATAGTTGCTGATGCGCTGCTCCCCGCTGGTGCGAATGAGCAACTCAGGATCGGGATAATCCGCAGTTGTGAGGCGTGCCGAGATCATCTCCTCGTTTATTTCATTGGGGTTGATTGTTCCGTTCACAGCTTCTTTTGCGATTGCTTTGCAGGCTTCCGTTATTTCCCAGCGTGAGCTGTAACTTAAAGCGAGGATAAGGTCCATTCTTTTATTATCGCGGGTAAGCCCGATAGCCTCCTGTAAAGCTTGCGAGGTTCTTGGCGGCAAGGCTTTAAGGTTGCCGATCGAGCGCAGCCTGATATCATTTTTCATCAGTGTTTTGGTTTCAGATTTAATGGAACGAACTAACAGCTCCATTAGTGCGCTGACTTCTGTTTTCGGACGTTCCCAGTTTTCGGTGGAAAAAGCGTAAAGCGTAAGATGCTTTATGCCCAGCTCGGCACAGACTTCAGCAATGCGCTTCACCGTTTTTACCCCGTTTCGGTGCCCGAAAACACGCGGCCTGTGGTTTTTTTTCGCCCACCTTCCGTTCCCATCCATGATTATGGCTATATGTGACGGTAAATTATTCTGATCAATTAATTCCTTCAGCTCGCTCACCGGTGTGGCGCTTTTGCGGCAAATCTAAGAAAAAGGCTAAGGTATTTTCGAGGGTTTTGGGCACTTTTCCCTTCTTGGAGAATATGAAATGGATATTCCAATGAAAAGGTAGTCATCAAATCTCTCGGCAAAACCTCTTTGTTTTCCCTCAAATCCTATTGCCGGGTCGGTAACTTCACCGGAGCGGTCGCTCAGGCTGCTTTCTATCGAGCCGTCATTTGCCTGTACCGGATAAACTGAGCTTACATCATCTAAATAATCGGTAAAAGTTTTGCGGTAACCACCTTCAATGCCAATCGCCCAGTCATGCGTGAAGCTGTATTTGAATCCACCGCCAACAGGAATACCAAAGTTTACGTTGGAATAGCTTTTCCCCTCTGTTTGGAGGCTGCTTAGCCTGTATGTAGTTCCTTCAAATTCTGTTTTCGGATCGAAATAAAAAACCGAAATACCTACGAGCAGATAGGGCGTGAATGAAAACTGGCTCTTTTCCTTGTCGTATTTGAAGAAATTGAACTCCACATGGCTGGAAAATTCATAGATGTCGGATTTGAAGGAAAGATTTCTTGATTGCTGGTAAACAAATTGAGAACTCGCATCATCAAAGGCAACTCTTCCATAGCTGATGGCCTGCTTGAAGGCAAACCTTGTTCCTAAGTTATATCTGAAGAATAATCCCGCAGCGGGTCCGATGTATTCGAAACTGGCATTTGAGTTAAGGTCTCCGAAATAATTGGCTATTCCCGCCCAACCGCCATATTCCAATTCCTGGGCCTGCATTTTTCCGGGAAGGAACAATGCAGCAGCAATGAGCAGTTGACAGATCTTGACTTGCATTTATAAAAAAAGAAGCCCAAAATTATCCAATTTGGGCTTCCGTAACGTCCATGCGTTTTTATTATTGCCTACCAGGTGCGGCTTTTAATAAAGCGCCTGTATTTCTTAACCTTCTTCTTCCCAAAGTTCTTCTTCTTCACTGCATTACGCTTGTGAGAATAGGAGTATTCTGAGTATTGGTTCGCAAACTTATATGCCACTGAAACGGTGGTGAACAGGTATGCGTCATTTCCACCGGGGTTACCGCGCACTTCACCGGGTTTGGTGATGGTGCCATACGTTTCTTCAGGGTCAATCTCATGCGACCTGCGAGATAAAGCGTATGATAATGATCCTTGTTCCTGCCCGTAAAAGTCAATGAATTCCTGCTCGGAAACGTAGGTGTTGCTCACATCATCAAAATAATCGGTGAAGGCAAACCTGTGACCAAACTCGATACCTACCGTAAGATACCTCAATACGTTTGCTTTCAACCCGAACCCAACCGGGATTACAGGTTGTACTAATGAATATTTGTGCCGATCCGGATATTGCGGCATATCCTGACCTTCCGTGCCAAGCGGCTGCAAGTCAACCCATTCGCCATTGTATTTTGCCTGCGGATTGAAATAAACGAAACCAACGCCTGCGAACACATAAGGTGCAATCCAGTTTCTGCTGCTGCCGGGCATGTAGCGCATCACGTTCACCTCACCGGTGATTGCAAACTCCAGAATGTGTGAACGGAAATGAAGGTTTCTGTAATTCCTGAACCACGCATCATCCATAAACGCTTCGGTGTTGGCTAATTTGTCATCTCCTTCCCACATGCCATAGTTAAGGCTTGCTTTCATGGAGAAAAATCCGTTAAAGCTGTTTCTGAAATAAATTCCGGTCGCCTGACGGAATAATGATGCTTCTATATCGCCAAAGTAGGTTTTACCGCTCGGTTCCTTTCTTCCAAGGTCGCCTAAAAAATTAGTGACACCAAGGTTGATGCCTAATTCCATTGTTTGTCCAAACGTCAGGGCTGTCAGACAACACAAAGCACTTATAATGCTTGCAATCCGCTTCATGATGATAGTTTATGGTCTTCTAAAAGGGTCACACGTCACCGTTTGACGGTGGTGTGTACGTGAAAGCGGGGATATTGTTGCGGGATGTAAGGTAAGTGGGCGAAGTTGAACTGGGAAGCCGAGGCCTGCCCGCAGCCTTCGACTCCGCTCAGGCTGACAAGAAAATTTCTTCACCCTTAGACATCACCCCAATACCAGGTACTAATTCCTCTGATCCGCTCCCCATCCCAGTTTGTTACGGATAGTGTTCAGGTAGTTGTCGTCACCGATGCGGAGCAGACTGACGGTGAAATCTTCTTTGCGAATGGCAAGCTGAAAAGTGGAATCAATAGCTTCATAGCGCGAGTCGAGTGTGCAGAGGAAGGATTCGTTCCTTCCTTCCACTACAAATGAAAGCACAGAGTCATTGGAAACAATGATAGGGCGCACATTCAGGTTGTGCGGGGCTACTGGAGTGATCACAAAATTCTCCGAGGATGGAAAAATGATCGGGCCACCACAGCTTAGCGAATAACCTGTTGAGCCGGTAGGTGTGGCGATGATCAGCCCGTCAGCCCAATAGGAGTTTAGCAGTTCACCATTAATATATGTGTGAATGGTGATCATTGAAGAAGTATCTTTCTTGTGAATTGAAAATTCGTTCAGCGCATAGCTGACGCCACCGAAAAGCGGCTTGTTGGAATCGAGATGAAGCAACGTCCGCCTATCTACTTTGTAAGTCTTATCCCGGAGCGCAACTACCGCATTCTCAATATCTTCCTTCCCGGTGCTGGCGAGGAAACCGAGCCTGCCTGTATTTATGCCGAGAATCGGGATGTTGGAATTGCGCACCAGCGTGAGCGTGTCGAGCATGGTGCCGTCACCGCCAAGGCTGATGAGGTAGTCGCAGCCCTTGCGGATATCTTCATGCCTGCTGAATGTCGAAACTTTTTTGCTCAGCGAAGCATTTGATCTCAGCAGCCGGAAATACGTTTCATGCACAGTAACCTTAAAGCCGCTCTCGAGCAGCAGCCTGAACAGGTTCTCCACCAGCGGGATGTCTTCATCCTGTATCAATCGTCCGTAAACGGCTACCTGCATCAGAATTAAGGGTTATGTGCTCGTAAATATAGTGTAATGTGATTTACCCATCTTAAAATCAGAACCCATAGATTTCGGTATTTTGTGTTCGCGAAGCCGCCAACGATGCGTTTACTTTTCATTTTATCAAACCTTCTCCTTGTTTTTTCTCTTCATGCACAACCTAATGTAAGCCTGAAAGGAATCGTACTCAATGAGCTACAGAATCCGCTTCAAAATGCAACGGTGTATGTGGTTCAGCTTTCATCAGGAACTTACACCGATTCATTAGGACAATTTGAACTTATCACTCCGAGCGGACAATATGAAGTCTCTATTTCATATATTGGTTATGAAACGCAAAAGATTGGCCTGTTCCTCAGTCGGGACACATCTATCCAGGTAACACTAAAAACCGGCCTGATGCAGGAAGTTGCCATCAGCAGCGCGCGCAATGCGAAAACTGCTTCGCAGGATGAAAGCGGGATGATTGTGCTGAAACGCGAGAGTTTTTTTCTACTGCCCTCGTTCCTTGGCGAGAATGATCCGATCAAGGCGGTTCAGATGCAGCCTGGTATTCAGTCGGGCAATGAAGGCTCACGCGGAGTTTTCGTGCGTGGTGGCAGCCCGGACCAAAACCTGATGCAGGTGGATGGCGTGCCGGTTTACAACCCTTCGCACATCTACGGGTTCTTATCTGTGTTCAATGGCGATGCGATAGAGCGGATTGACGTTTACAAAGACAAATATCCAGCGCGTTTCGGAGGGCGGCTCGGCTCGGTGATGGATATCAGTATTGATGAAGGCAACAATGAAAATTTAGTGGGTATCTTTTCACTGGGTTTGGTGACTACCCGGTTGCATCTTAACGGCCCTCTGACGAGGAAAAAGCAAACCACTTTTTCTTTTTCAGGGCGCGTGTGTTATGTGGGGCTGTACGTTTCACCAATATCAAGAAGCCAGTTTGAATCTTCAGGACAACAGGGCGACATCAGCTATTATTTCGGAGATGTGAATGTTAAGATCGCGCACCGCTTCAACGAGCGTAATAAAGTGGAGGTAAATTTTTTCACTAACCGCGATTTTTATTCCTTCGATAAAAATCAAATAACGACTGGAGTCAATTATGAAGAACGAGGAGTATATAGAAATGATGTGGACTGGTCGAATGAAGCGGCATCCATTGCATGGATTAATAACTGGGAGCAACAATGGAAGCTCTTCAACCGCATCGGTTTCAGCAGATATAATCTTAATGGTTCCTTTACCGACATCTACGGCAGCTTCAGCACGATGACAGGCGACACGAATTACTACAACAATATTTTCACGGAAACCCAAACATACATTTATAATATTGGCTGGAACGGAGAGGCTGCATACACTAATGCCCGCCACAAAGTGCGTATGGGCGCGGGAGCCAATGCGCTGATTTATGAAACCGGGCGGGGCACTACATCAGTCATAAATAAAAAGGGTAATGATTATGTAGCTGACAGCAATGAAATTGCAAAAGCAGGCGAGTGGTTTATTTATGCCGAGGATGAATTCCAGGCGCACAAAAAGCTTTCCATCGGCTTTGGCATGCACGTGAGGATTTATTATCCCGGAAAAGAGGTCTTCTATACCACGCTTCCAAGAATAAATGCTCTGTATAACCCGGTGGCGAAATTTTTCCTCAGAGCATCAGCATCAGGGTTGTCTCAAAATCTTCACTTGTTAACCGCATCGAACGCTGCATCGAACGCGGATATTCTCAATGACTATTGGGTTCCTGCAACTGCGAATGCTCCTCCCGAAACCGGGTGGAATTTTTCCGCAGGGATGATTCAAAAATTACCTTATCATTTTGAATGGAGCATTGATGGGTTTTACCGGATTATGGGTAACCTTATCGAATATAAAAACGAGGCGGATTACAACCTGATTGATGTGCCGTGGGAGGAAAAGGTAGTGACTGGAGGAAAAGGGGAAGCCTATGGTGCGGAATTTTACATAGCGCGAACTGCAGGAAAGGTCACCGGCTCAGTCGCTTATACTTTATCATGGAGCAACCGAAAGTTTGACAAGCTGAATCGCGGAGAATATTTTCCATATAAATATGACAGGCGGCACAACTTAGCCGCACAGATCAACTGGCAGATCAGAAAAAAATTTGAAGTGGGAGCCGCCTGGGTTTACGGTAGCGGCAATGCCTACACACTCGCCACTCAATCGTATGATTCATGGAATGCAGTAACCTATCATGAAACTAACGTCAGCTACGGTTATTACACCGGAAGCTATGAAAGGATTGACGTTTACACTGGAAGAAACAATGCCCGCCTCCCGGCTTTTCATCATCTCGATTTGTCATTCACTTACAAAAAGCAGGCGAAGCGGGCGCATCATGCTCTGAACCTGAGCGTGTATAATGTCTATAATCGCTTCAATGTTTTTTCAATGTATGCCGACAGGCGAACGGATGAGAACGGCAACATCAGAACCGTATATCGCCAGTTGAGCCTCTTCCCCATTTTGCCATCCCTCACCTACACCATCAAATTCTCCCTATGAATAAAACGATCCTTCGTGCCTTCGCGCCTTTGTGGCAAAATATTTTGCTGTTGTTGGGAATTGGGTTGGCAATGGCTTCTTGCGAGAAGGACTTCACTCCTCCCGAACTCGGATCCGCAAAAAAAATGACTGTGAATTGCCTCTTCGACAACAATGGAGTTTTCCGCGTTTACCTCACCGAAAGTTCCCCGACCTACGACCAGCAAAGCATCGAACCGCTCACCGATGCTCAGATGGAGTTGTTTGAAAACGATGTTTACAAGCAATTGCTCTATTACACTCCCACAGATACCGGTAATATCTTTGGGTCATATCAATCTACATTCATTCCATCATTCGGAAATAAGTATTCTCTGCGAATAAATCATCCGACCTATGGCGTGGTGACAACTGAAAACAGGATGCCTGCGCTTATTACGGTTGATTCAACAAGGCTGATCTCTAAAGGAAATCTGAATCAGAACCAAGATGGTATTATAGAAATAACCTTCACGGATGAGCCGGATGAGGAGAATTTTTACCGCCTGAATACATGGCTTTGGCTGTTGGAAGAAGTTACTAATCCACAAAC
>CAYOYI010000187.1:0-7905 GCA_964408105.1 uncultured Chitinophagaceae bacterium
CACGGTTACCCGGTTAAACGAGTTTAATGACCGGCATAAGCTCCCAGCTAATGACAAGGAAGTTCTGCTAAATACCAGGTGGACGGAAGTTAAGAGTCTCAATGAAGATTCGGTGACTCTTCCAATTGATAAGGTTGTTGTGAGTTTGTTAATGAACAAAAGCAAATTGTTAACCTGAAATAGGAATTCCTCTAAGGGAAAAACTGGAATTTCGGCCAATATTGTAACCATGGAAGAGGAGGATTTGAAAAGGTTAAGGGATTTTGACGATGTTTTCAATCTGCTTGATGGAATGATAAAATTGCTTGACGATATGATGAACACGCTGGAGAATAACGAATCGAAACTGAGCGAGCAATCTAAGGAAGAACCTAAGAAACAAAAAACCGGCAGTTCCCAAAAACTTGGGACGTAACTGATTTTATTTTTTAATTTCCATCTTTAAAATTCCAATACCATGAACCTCGGAAAAAAAATAGGATTATTCCTGGTTATCGTTTTAATAGTCATTCAATTCTTCAGGCCGGAGAAAAATGTTTCAACAGCTTCCTCCCCAAATGCAATAGCAAATCATTACACGGTGCCTGCCGAAGTGAAAGAAATACTGCAAACATCATGCTTCGATTGTCACAGCAACAACACTAAATACCCCTGGTATGCTGAAGTGCAACCTTTCAGCTGGTTTCTTGCCAACCATGTTAAGGAAGGAAAAGAGAATCTCAATTTCGATGAATTTGCCACATACAGTTCTGAAGATCAGCTTGATTATTTTGAAGATATTGAAGAGGTAATTACTGAAAAAGAAATGCCACTGAAGTCATATACATTCAGACATAGAGATGCGATCATGACGGAGGCAAAGACCGCGCTCATTATCCAATGGTTAAAAGATACCTGGAATGTCAAAACTATGGGAACCCCGTCTGAAGAACAGCCAAAATTGGCTGAACCAGAGGAAAGGCAGGAAGAAGACAGGGATTAGCTGACGGGCTTATCAAGTCACCGGCCATCCTCCAGACAACTCTTTTTCAACGAATTACGTATTTTAGCATAAAATTTACGTCATGAGATCAATCTGGAAAGGCTACATTCAGTTCTCATTGGTTACCATTCCGGTGAGGATTTACAACGCTTTCGAACCGTCAGAAACCATCAGTTTCCGGCAGCTCCACAAAGAGGATAATGGCCCGATTGGTTATGATAAGAAGTGCAAGAAATGCAGTAATTCGGTAAAAAATGAGGACATCGTTAAAGGCTATGAATACGAGCCTGAACAGTTTGTAATTATCGAACAGGAAGACTTGGATAAGGTAAGGCTGAAAACCACCCGTGTGGTTGAAATCCAGGGATTTGTGGATGCAAGTGAAGTAAACTCGATGCTGCTTGACACTCCTTATTTTGCCGGCCCCGATGGAGAAGTAGCTTCAAAGGCTTATGCCCTTCTTTGTAATACGCTTAAGGAAACCGGAAAGATCGGAATTGGAAAAGTCGTGCTGCGGGACCGTGAAAACATCATGATGATCGCACCGGAAGAAAACGGCCTGTTACTCTACAAGCTGCGCTACCCGAAGGAAATCAGGAAGATCTCTGAGGTTCCGTTGCTCAATAACACCGCTGCAGATAAAGACCAGTTGAAGCTTGCGAAAACATTAGTGGATACAATGTCAAAGAAATTCAGCGATTTTGAGCTTGTGGATCGTTATAAGGAAGCCGTCATCGAGATGGTGCAGGCAAAAGTAGAAGGCAAACAGATCGTTACAGTTGCTGAAGAAGAAAAACCGATTATTGATATCATGACTGCTTTGAAGGAGAGCATTGACCAGGCGAAGAAAGAAAAGAAGCCGATGGAGAAAGCAACCGGAAAAGAGAAAGAGGAAAAGGTTGCAGAAAAACCTTCAAAGAGAAAAAAGGCGAGCTAACACCGGCCTGTGATTAAAATCATTTTCGCCAAATAATATAATGTTGGAATTTTATCGCTGAAAACTTTCCATGGGGACCATTCTTCAATTTCAGCCTGCAACGGTAAAGAAATTCGGTTTTAAGCCGGTAAAACGGTCAAAGCGCGTTGACCTTGAAAAGCACGGTCAACTAAATTTATTTTCCACCCCATCAAAAGGGGTAAAAGTTATACAACTGAAATCCGATCTTAGTCCATTCGAACAAGCGCTGCTGCTTGACGAAAAGGGCGATTCTCAAGCGAAGGAATTGTATGAGCACGCCATTCGCGAGCACGATTACACATCTGACGCTTATTGCAATCTCGGCATAATAGAATCAAAGGCCGGGCATACAACTGAGGCAATTGACTGCTTCACGCTATCGTTGAAAAATGACCCTCGGCATTTTGAATCTCATTTCAACCTTGGAAATCTTTATTTTGATCTGGAAAATCTCAAGCTGGCAAAGGTGCATTATGAAATAGCGGCACAGATACAACCTGATTACCCGAACGTTTATTTCAACCTCGCGCTGGTTTATGCAATTCTTGAAGAGAACAACGCGGCTATTGGTTCATTGAGAAGATATAAATCGCTCACCAACGTGAGCGACCACAAGAATGCGGACACACTGCTGAAGAATCTGCAGCTTTCGCAAGCTGCAAAAAGCTAAAGCACTTTAAGCTTTTTCCCAACGGCAAACAGGGCTATTCCCGCCCAAATCACATTCAGTACGGTTGACGGATAGGCATGATAGTAATACGTGTAAACCGCGAGACAACCGGCTCCCGTAATGTTTGCTGCCTGAAAATGAAGCGAGTCCCCTTTCAGCCTTCCGTTTGAAACCATGAAATATCCATAAAGCACCGCAATGGCTCCAAACCAGCCAACAACATCCACGAAAGAGAAATTCATGTAAATGTCAGATTAAAGAATTTCTTGTAAAACTCAATCGGGGGCTATTTAGAGTTTCGGGTTTACCTGTTTACGGTTTACGCGTTTCTAACAGTACACAACCGGAAACAAGTAAACAGTAAACCGGAAACTATTCCTACAGGTGCATCTTCTCTTTCTTGGCAAGCAGCTGCTCCTTTGTTTCCACCCTGTCAGGGTCTGGAACGCAGCAATCTACAGGGCATACCGCAGCGCATTGTGGCTCTTCATGAAAACCTGTGCATTCGGTACATTTTTCTGGGGTGATATAATAGTAATCATTTGAGATTGGAGGGAATTTTTGCTCCGAATCAACTGTGGTGCCGTCAGTGAATTGCACCGGGCCTTTCACCGTGGTACCGTCAGCAAAAGCCCATTCGACACCTCCTTCGTAAATAGCATTGTTGGGGCATTCGGGTTCACATGCTCCGCAATTGATACATTCATCAGTGATCTTAATCGCCATAACCTTATCGCTTTTAGTTGGGTTAAATTTGCCGCACCTAAATTAATAATTAAGCTTTAAACTGTTTGGCGGTTGGAAACATTGAATCTTAAAGAGAGGATAAAAGCTCTGGGAAAACTTGGTGAATACATTCTTGAAGAAAAACCTGAATTGAACGAAATCGCTAACACCGCCCACCATCACAACAAATGGTTCACCCCTGACAACATAAAATATGCGCTAAAAGCCATTGCAGAGAATTTTCTTGATGAGAAAGAAATCAATGAATGGCTTTCAAAATACTCTTTGCCTGAAAATAATTCAGCAAAAAACATAGGACTTGTGATGGCGGGAAATATCCCGCTTGCTGGATTTCACGACTTGCTGTGCGTGCTGCTCACTGGCAATAAAGCAATGATCAAGCTGTCATCAAAAGACAATGACCTGCTGCCATTTCTCTTGAGTAAGCTGGTGGAATTTGAACCGGGATTCGCAAACAGTTTTGAATTTATTGAACGCCTTAAAGCCATGAATGCGGTCATTGCAACGGGCAGCAATAACTCTTCCCGCTACTTTGAATATTATTTCGGAAAATACCCGCACATCATCCGCAAGAACAGGAATTCAGTTGCCGTGCTGACGGGGAATGAAACTAAAGCCGACCTTATAAGGCTGGGTGATGACATTTTTCTCTACTTCGGGCTGGGATGCCGAAGCGTTTCAAAGCTCTATGTGCCTGAAGGCTATTCATTCGATAGCTTTTTCGATGCCCTCTCCCCTTTCAGCACCGTGATGATGCATGATGGTTACAAAAATAATTACGACTATAACCGCACACTGCTGATGATGAATAACATCCCGCATTTTGCCAGTGATTTTTTGATGCTGCACAAAAGCGACAAACTATCATCTCCTATTGCTACGCTTTATTTTGAATATTATAACAGCGAAGAACAGGTGAATGATGCCCTCAGCAACCTCAAGGATGAAATACAATGCGTTGTGAGCAGCGGCAATCTCAATATTTCATTTTCAGATAGCGTGCCATTCGGAAAATCACAGCAGCCTGCCCCAGACAACTATGCTGATGGAGTGGATACTATCAGGTTTTTGGTTTCACTTGATTGATCATCTGGTGCAATGTTGATACTTTTCCCGACAGATCGGAGATTTGTATCAATTCCTGTTTTCTTTACGAAATCCAATCTGCAGCAATGGTCAGAGGTTATGAACAATGAGCTTTCAAACTCAACCCGCCAAAATGTGATGTATGACTAAAACTTGCCTGATCAGCGAATGCCTGTCGTCATTATAGATCACAAAATCGGCCATTTTCTTTTTCTCTTCATCCGGCAACTGGTTCTTCATTCGTGAAATGACCTCCTCATAAGAAACATTATCACGGGCTTTGATGCGTTTCACACGCTGTTCCTGCGGGGCATAGACTACGATGATCTTGTCAAGCTGCTTGTAAGAACCGCTTTCATAAAGTAAAGCAGATTCCTGAATAACATAGGGTTTCCCGGTGATGCCGCTCATCCATTTTCTCACATCAATTGCCACCGCGGGATGCACCACCGCATTCAGCTTCGCAAGAAGCGGTTTGTTATTGAAAACTTTCGAGGAGATATATTGCCGGTTGAGCTTTCCACCAGCATAGGCTTCTTCTCCGAAAATTTCTTTCACTGCTGAAACGATGCCCTCATCGCTGTTCATTAGCGCTTTTGCGCGGTCATCAGCATAGTAAACCGGGATTCCCAGCACCTCGAAAATTTTGCAGACCGTTGTTTTGCCGCTGCCAATTCCTCCGGTGACTCCAACCTTCAGCATCAACAATTACTTATAAACAATATACTCGACAGACTTTGGCGAATAGTCAAGGCTCCTGATGTATGACGGATACTTCGTGACGTTCACGATTACATATTTGCTTTTGCCTAATTCCACCCCGGTAAAGTCAGCCTGAGCGATGAATGAACTGGCATCCACTTTTTCATAATTGCTCAACCCGATCTTGAACACCGCGTCAATCTTTTTCGGATAAATGCTGATCTCCTTCCCCTTAGGAACATTTACCAGGCTGATCTCAATCTCTAAAGCCTTTTCTGTGTACTCCTCAACAGCAATGGTATAGCGCACTTTTTCCGGTTTCAGCTTTATCGCCTCTATTGGAGGTCGTACCAGCTGTAACTCATCTTGAACCGAGCGGTCTAGGGTTTCAAAAACCACTTTCTCAGTCCGCCAGCCTTCAATAGTATCAACAACATGCTCAGGTCCGGTAATCATCACACTATCCGGCTTTATCAGCATGGGTTCGGTGAAGTCAAACTGCCTTTTAAAGGAGATCAGGATGTTAGGCACTACCCTGACCATTTTGGTTTTGCTTTTGTCAAACTGGAAAAACATGGTGTCAGGAAAAATCTCGATCAGTTTATAGTCGCCAGGAAGCTGTCCGGCAACGGCAGGCCTCAGGTCTTCGGAGAGTACAAAATTGCTGCGAACCACTTGCGCGAGATCAATATTCACTTTGAGCGGCTTTGACATCTTTAGCCACAGCAATTTCATGCCGGTGGTCTCCACATATAGCTTCAGTTCGGTCGGGAGCGGACCAACTGAAACTTTTCCTTCGGGAAGATTGGTATAAGCAATTTGTCCATTAACATCACTGATAAATCTCCTGGTGAATTTATTGATAAGCAGCAGGAAAACTGCCAGCAGTAAACAAACTGCAAAAACTGCGCTGTTGCGTGTCACGGGTGTTAAGTTAGCTTTTAATGGGATAATTTAAATTGGATAGTAAAACATTGCAATGGAAATAAAGGTTTGGAGAAGGCTCATTCGATATCTAAGTGAACGCAAATATGGATTCTCCTAAATCCGAAATAAAAAGAATCTTTCGGGATGAAAGGATTGAGCTTTAAAGCTGCTTAAACTTAAAAAAGGATTTAAAAGTCGTAACTTAGTGATGCACGCTTTTTTCGCGGCAAGTCTTTCCTGTTTGCGTTTATCCCTCACTCAGTCTTGACCACCGCCAACCAGGCATAATTAATTAACACATTTTAAATCAAAAGAAGACATGAAACTTTTTGTAGGCAGTCTTCCGTTTGCCGTTGACGATTCAACGCTCAAGGAAGCATTTTCAGAATTCGGAGCGGTAAGTTCCTCAAGAGTAATAACAGATAAAATGACCGGCAGAAGCCGCGGATTCGGCTTTGTAGAAATGCCGGATGATGTTTCGGCAGAAAAGGCAATGGGCGAACTGAACGGTTCGCAGATTGACGGGCGCTCCATCGTGGTAAAGAAGGCCATGGAAAGAAACAGCGGAAACGGTGACGGATACGGTGGCCGCAGAAAGAACCAAGATAACCGCGGCTGGGGTTACTAATCCGGCATTCATCGCTTTTTATCGCTCAATTTGCAGGTGGCTCAGCATCTGCTGATTCCGCCTGTAATTGCTGCGGCATCCTTGTGACCTGGAATACAAAATCTTTATCAAGGCTGAATTGATAGGGCGACTCCCTCATCAATGAAACTCCCGTTTTCGACAGCTGCAACACGTGCAGCAGATCTCTTGCGGGCGCAGAGCTTGCGATATTATTGATGGCTTTGCCATTCCGGGTTTCCATTACGAAGCTGAAAGTAACTTTAGCTTTGCCGCTCAGCGCCTTAAACTCATGGCCCGATAACTTATATTGCCGGGGCTCATCGGATGAAGATTTCATCAATTGCAAAACAACAGGTCTGTATTTGTTCCACAGCGACATATAACCATTGCGTTCATTATCAGGAATAAAGTGTCTCAACATGGTAGTGCTGCTTTTTAATGAAAAAAAATCTTCAATGAGAATTATAGGAGATGACTTCTATAAGGAGAGATGAAGATTTCACAAAGATACGGATGTATTTTCACTAAGACCGCAGTGTAAACTCCCTTTGGATGTTAAATGATTACCTTTGCGCCATTCAGAATTTTACGTAGCTATATCTGAGCCAGGCTGGTTTTAAATTCCGCAAGCAAGATTCCACCCTCCTTTTTTATTTCTATTTAGAATCATCACCCCAAAAAGTTTTTTATGTCATTGCGTCAATTGAAGATCACCCAATCTATTACCTATCGCGATAGCCAGTCAATAGAAAAATATTTGAGCGAAATAAGCCAGGAAGATATGATCTCGGCAGATGAAGAAGCTGTATTGGCGCGAAAAATAAAGGATGGCGACCAAAAGGCGCTGCAAAAACTGGTAAGAGCCAATCTGCGTTTTGTCGTTTCCGTGGCTAAACAATACCCTAACCATTACCTGTCACTCAATGACCTTATTAATGAGGGCAACCTGGGATTGATCAAAGCCGCCCAGCGGTTTGATGAAACAAGGGGGTTTAAGTTCATCTCCTATGCCGTCTGGTGGATAAGGCAATCCATTATTCAGGCAATGACCGAGCAATCGAGGCTTATCAGACTGCCTGTCAACAGAGGTGTTGCGCTGAACAAGCTAAATCGCGTGTTTGCCGAATTGGAACAGAAGTTTGAGCGTGAGCCAACGGCTGAAGAGTTATCCGAAGGAATGGAAATGAATGCGGAACAAATAACGA
>CAYOYI010000188.1:0-7872 GCA_964408105.1 uncultured Chitinophagaceae bacterium
CGGTTTCGTTTCCTCTTACTAATTCCCAAAGCACAACTGTGACAGTTACCTTAACTGTTTCCTCGGCTGACTGTTCGGATGTAATAGTGGATAATGGATTTGTGGTAACGAATAACTTCACTCCTGATTTTTCATTCAACCCGGTAGAGCCATGCGCTTCACAGCCTGTTGATTTCACGGACATTACCAATGTGAACGCAACTGACTACCTGTGGGAATTTGGTGATGGACAAATTTCTGGTGATCATAATCCCACTCATACTTATACAGCACATGGCACCTATAGCGTCACGTTCACCGTGATTGATAATGTGCTCGGCTGCCAGGAATCGGTGATTAAGTCTGTCTTGGTGCGGCAAAATGTAGAAGCTGACTTCAATGTCAGCAACAATAATGTAGCATGTGCGGATATTGTTTTGAACTTCACCGATGCCTCCCGTGGCGCTCCAAACAACTGGACATGGACCTTCCCAAATCAGGATATATACTACGGGGCATCCGTAAACTACATGTTTGACTCCCCGGGTCTTTATACAGTGAACCTTGAAGTTGATGACCAGTATTGCGGAACGGATGACACGACAGCTGATATCACGGTGCTGCCACTTCCGGAATTTAATCTTGGGGAAGACACCTTTATCTGTTTATCAGAATTACTTCCATTGGCTGTTGATGTTCCGGCTTTTGATTCCATCAAATGGTCAACCGGAGAAACCACTGCAGCCATAGAATTTGGCGATGTTCCTGCAGATGTTATCGCTACGGCATACTTAGCCGGCTGCCCATTTTCAGACACTATATTCATTGGCAGACAAGTGCTGGACTGTGCTTTCGCAATTGTTCCTTCCGGCTTTTCTCCCAATAATGACGGACAAAATGATGTGCTGAAAGTGCTCACCAAGCGGGTGACATCGTACGAGATCATTATCTACAACCGCTGGGGGCAGGAGGTTTATCGTGGCGCTGGAAATGAAACCGGCACAGATTTCGGCTGGGACGGCACTTACAAAGACGAGCCTCAGGGGATGGGGGTGTTCACTTACGTGCTCACTTGGTGGAACTATGACCAGGAGAAAAACATCGAGAAAGGCAACATTACCTTGTTGCGTTAGTTCTTAAAGGAAATCCCATTTCGTATTTTTGCTTCCTGTTTTTTACCGGGGTGTGGCGCAGCTGGCTAGCGTACCAGTATGGGGTGCTGGTGGTCGTGGGTTCGAATCCCGCCACCCCGACTTAGTGAATCTTGAGTGTGAACCGTTAATAGCGGTAGAGTTTCCCAAGATTCAGAAGCAAATCCATATCATGCTCATTCTTTAGCAGCGCACCCGCGTGTGGCGGGATATACGTTCTGAGATCCGCGCCTTCCATTTCTTTATCATCCACGTCATCCATCAGAAGCAACTTGATCCAATCAAGTAATTCACTGGTGGAAGGTTTTTTCTTGATGCCTCTTACATCACGGATATCATAGAATATCTTCATGGCGCTTTGCACCAATTTCATTCTCAATCCGGGATAGTGTACTTCAATAATCTCCTGCATGGTTTCCCTCTCCGGAAAACGGATATAATGAAAGATGCACCTTCGAAGAAAAGGATCCGGCAATTCTTTTTCATTATTCGATGTGATGCAAATTATCGGGCGGTTTTTAGCTTCTATTGTTTTTTGAAGTTCATAACAGTAGAACTCCATCTTATCTAACTCCAGCAGCAGATCGTTTGGGAATTCAATGTCTGCTTTATCAATCTCGTCTATCAACAGGACGTCTGTCTTATCGGATTCAAACGCTTCCCAAAGCTTTCCCTTCTTGATATAGTTGGCGATATTCTCCACACCTTCCTTGCCCAATTGCGAATCGCGCAGGCGGGAAACCGCATCATATTCATAAAGCCCCTGCTGAGCAGTAGTTGTAGATTTAATATGCCAGGTGACAATGTTCTTGTTCAAGGCTCTTGCAACTTCATGCGCAAGCAGGGTCTTACCGGTACCGGGTTCTCCCTTTATCAACAATGGCTTTTGCAAATGGATAGCGGCATTCACGGCCACCTGAAGCTCTTTGGTTGCTATATATGTATCCGTCCCTTTAAATTGCATAATCGAAATTTGAAAATTGAAGTCCGAAGTTAAGCATACTTGAGGCTATAGCGGATACGACAATACCTGGATCGCAATTTGACCTATATCAGTCGGCTTAGTGGCAAGGATTTTTAAATTTGTCACCCCACAAAAATGAATAGTAATGAAGATTAAAGTGCTACCCGGATTTTTGATGCTCATGCTTCATTTATCCTCCTTAGCCCAAACAGGAATGATAAAAGGCAAAGTCACCGATTCCAAATCAGGTGAGGCATTGGTTGGAGTTTCTGTATCCATTGACGCCTCCAGGGGAACAACCACCGATCTGGATGGTAACTACACCGTTGAAACCGAGGCAGGAAGTTATACCATTAAATTTTCCTATTTAGGCTATGCTGACATCACTAAAGATGTAAAAGTGCTGGCGGGACAAACTCTTGATCTGGGCATTACCGGTTTATCAGAAACACTGGAAGAGTTGGATATAGTGACAGTTACAGGAAGTAAATTCGAGAGGAGGGTTGCCAAGGAGGTTTCTACCATTGACGTTCTAAAAAGTGATTTCATTAACAGCACCAACTCCGTTAAGCTTGCCGAAGCGATAAACAAGGTTCCGGGAGTTACGCTTATTGATAACCAGCCGGCAATACGCGGAGGCAGCGGATACGCCTATGGTGTGGGAAGCAGGGTTTTGGTGATGCTTGACGACATTCCTATGATAACAGCTGACCGCGGGGATATCAGATGGAACTACCTGCCGATAGAAATCACAGAACAGGTCGAAGTGCTGAAGGGCTCTGCATCAGCCCTTTACGGAGCATCTGCACTAAATGGCGTTATCAATGTAAGGACGAAATTTCCCCGTGACAAGCCAGAAACAGAGGCATCAGCCTTTTATCACATATACGCCAGCCCAAGAAATGACACTATGAAATGGTGGGGAGAGCCTAACACTAAAAACATAGATGAAACATTGCCACGGTATGAAATAGTAACAATAGACAGTTCTATCAATCCACCTGATACTACCATTACTTATACCGATCCCGATACCTCGGTACATCTTACTGACCCAACGCTTCCTCCCCCCCAGCGCTATGGTGGCTTTTTTTCCCATTCTCATCGCATCGGACGATTTGATGTAATCATCGGAGTTGGTCTGGAGAAAGAAATCGGATATATACGTCTTCTGGATCAGCAATTTGTCAGGGTTTCCGGAAAATTCAGACATCGTCCAAAGAAGGTTGACCGGCTCACCTATGGCCTGAATTTTTATTTTATGGATAGCAAAGAGGCGGATTACTTCTTTTGGAAAAATAGTTTGGAAGGTGCATTTGTTCCGGCCGGCAGCGATGACTACGATGATGAAGGCACGCTCACCCGGCCATCACGCCAAAATATTACCCTTGATCCTTACGTAAATTATCTTGATAGCCGAAATGGCCGGCATCAGCTCCGATTCAGGTTTAATCGCCTTTATGTTCAGTTTTCATCAATGCACCCCGTTGCCTACATCTTGCACAGCGAATATCAATATCAAAAAAAATTCAAACGAATTGCCTCCATCACCGGGGGTATTAGCGAACAGCACTATGACATCGAAGACCGGGATTTTAAGAATCATAAGTTTGAAATTGGCGCAATATATGCGCAGGTGGACCTGGAAATTAAAAAACTAACAATATCTGCCGGAGGCAGAGCTGAAATTTTTAAGCTTGATTCAAGGGGCGATACAACGGCTTTCACATTCAAGCTTGGACTTAATTACCAGGTTGGAAAAAGAACCTATCTCCGCGCCTCAGCCGGCACCGGATACCGCTACCCAGCCGTTGCTGAATTTTTCGCCAACGCTTCCTTGGGGGATGTAGGAGGCTTCGGCAGGCTCTATGCCCTGGGTAATCCTGACTTACTGCCGGAATATGGCGGCACCGGTGAAATTGGATTAAAACAGGGCTTTAGAATCAGCAAGTGGCTTGGCTATTTTGATTTTGCAATATTCTGGCAGGAATATAAGAACATGATCGAGTTTATTTTCAACCTCTATGAACTCGAAGACGGATTGCTGCATCCGGGATTCAAATCATATAATATAAGTCGAGCAAGGGTCGCGGGATTTGATATGGGAATATTCGGTGATGGAAAGCTCGGGAAGTTCCCCTTTAGAATGCTTGCCGGATACACTTACACGTATCCGGTCGAGCTGAATGCCACAGGGGGCGATACAACCTTAAATAATGTTGGAAATTATCTGGAGTACTTCTTTAAAGGGATGGGCAACGTTGACAAAGATGTTCTTGATGGTCTCCTTCGCTATCGTTACCGCCATACTCTCAAGGCTGATCTGGAGGTAGATCTTTCGCACTTCATTTTAGGTACAGAATTTCAATACTACAGTTTCATGGATAAGGTTGATGGCTACCTGGAAATCGTTGCATCCGGACTTGCAGATTACCGCAAGCAGGCTCAGGAAAGAACGATAACAGGTGATATTTTCTGGAACCTGAGAGCTGGTTATGACTTTCAAAAGTATGGCAAGCTCATGCTTATCGTTAACAATGTGCTGAACCGTGAATCTGCCATTCGTCCGGCAAAAATGGATCCACCGCTTAACTTTGTAATTCAGTACAGCATAAAAGTATTAGGGAAATAAGCCTAAGTTAAATCCCCGCAAATGCTTTGAGGTTTCCCGAAAAATTGTAATTTTTACATCCCTTTTTAACCCATTGAAACTCATACCATGAGGAAGTTTTCCGCACTCGCCATTCTACCCCTTATGTTTCTGCTTTTTCAGGAACAAACCATTGCCCAAACCTACAATGACGGGCCGATGGACCTGCAGATCAGAGTCGTTGAAGTCAGGGTTGATTACCATCCGGATGACAATGTATCAAACGATTTTAATTTGAGCGGCAGCATCGGCAGCATCATAGGCAGTTTTATCAGTGTTCCCTCCCTTGAAACTGATGAAATACGCGCCAAAGTCTGGGCGAGGGATAATGTGACGCCAGCCTGGCAAGGGGGACAATGCCAGAAGGGAAACCTTCCCATGAGCGCTGGCGGTCCGGAAACATTCCCAATCGCTTCTCCTGCTGGCGATATATTCACTGCTAGCTATGGACCATCAGTTCCGCAATTTTTCGAGTTGCGTGTTGAGGCATGGGAAGATGAAAAACCTTCAGACTTCGATGCACTACCTTCGGGTGTGCCTTTTGTGCTTTCCAACGATTGCCAAACGGCAGACGGGTGGAGCGACTGCACTTACGATGGCACCAGTACGAATTGCATAACACTTTTTGGAAGCGGGGTTTTACCCATGCAGGATGACATTCATTGTGATGCCAATCCATTTCAAACAGGTATAGATTACCGTGCGGCAGGTCCTCCTTGCCAATGGAACAACCACGGATTCATTGCCGGTAACTGCCCTCAAAATAATTACTACCAGGTAAGGGTTGAATCTTTCTATCGCTTTACGTCAGGCTCAGCTTGCAACAATTCAATCAATCTCGGCACTCTGACTTCAGGCCAAACTCTTTCTCATTATAACAGCAACGAGTGCTATTCAAACAATTATGCTGGCAGTCCCGGCAATGACGTATTCTACAAATTCAGCATCACCAATCCAATTGGCGTTGATGTTCTCCTTTGTGGTACCGGAACCACGTTTGATACTTATGTGTATTTGTTAGATAACAACTGTAATCCTTACGCATCCAATGATGATGGCTGCGGAACTCAATCCATAATATCCACCTCACTTTGCAGGGTTGGCGACTATTACATCGTTGTAGATGGAAAAACCGCAACCGATATGGGTGAGTTTACGCTCCAGGTACGCGAAAATACAAGCTTCACGTTTACCGCTTCCACAGTGAAAACTGACCCGACATGCAATGGAATTGCTGATGGAACTGCGGAAGTAAACATCACCGGAGGCACTCCTCCCATTACTATTGCATGGAGCAACGGATACACCGATACGCTCAACACAGGTTTGTTAGCTGGAACATACACTGTAACCGTTATCGATTCAGCATTATGCTCTGTAACAGCTACTGCAACATTGATCGATCCGGCTCCAATAGTCGTTACTACAACTACAACAGATCTCACATGCAGCGGAGCAAATGACGGAACAGCAACAGCCAACCCGACCGGAGGAACAATGCCCTATTTCTATTCGTGGTCAAATGGACAGGGCGGAAAAACCGCCAACGGACTTGCAGCTGGCTCATATAATGTAACCGTGTCTGATTTCAACGGATGTCAGGCAAGTCCGGCATCACCTGCCGTAGTGAACGCGAATAATCCAATTGTGATCGCCACGGCTAATCTTTCTCATATAAGCTGCTTCGGGAAAAATGATGGAACAATCACCGTAAGCGTGTCAGGGGGTAATCCGCCATACACATACGGATGGTCAACGGGAGGCACGACACCAACTGTTATGGGATTGCCACCCGGAACTGTTGACCTGACGGTGTTTGATAATACCAGCGGTGGCGGGCAGTGCTTTGAGATCGCATCATTCACCATTGTTGAACCTACCCTGCTCGTTTCAACCATTAATGCTACGCGTGACGTCAGTTGCAATGGGGGAAGCGATGGCGCTGTTGACTTGGGTGTATCGGGAGGTACCACTCCATACAGCTATTCGTGGTCTGGCGGTTCTTCAGGCGAAGATTGGATCAATGCGACAGCGGGTCCTTTCTCGGTTACTGTTACCGACTATAATCTATGCACAGTAGTAGCTTCCGACACGCTTAATGAGCCGCCCGCATTGACCTCAACTATCCAACCAACCGATGCAGGATGCGAAGGTGATAACACCGGTGCGGCTGATTTAGAAGTTACAGGCGGAACTCCCGCTTACACTTATCAATGGTCGAATCTTGAAACCACACAAGACCTTTCTTCAATTCCCGGAGGAACATATCTCGTTGTAGTAACAGATGCAAATGGCTGCCCGCATGTTAACAGCGTAGTGATTGCTCAAAATCCGGAATTGACCGTGCAGGCTACAATTTCTCCTTCATGCACGGATAGAACGAATGGAAAGATTACGCTGACACCGGCTGGCTCTCCTCCCTACGCCTATTTGTGGTCGGACAATTCAACGGCTGAGGAAAGAACGGATATTGCAGCGGGAAACTATACGGTGACTGTTACTGATTCTGCCGGATGTGTCAACATCTTAGACTTGACCGTGGCCACCAATACCGACTGCGGCACCGGAACATTTGATGTGGCAATTCCAAATGTTTTCTCGCCCAATAACGATACGAATAACGATCATTTTGACATTGTCCGCGCTGAGGACGTTCTTTCGGTTAGTGTCAAGATATATGACAGGTGGGGTTCTAAGGTGTACGAAAATCCCAATCAGCTTGGCGGAAAAGATCAGGGATGGGATGGCAATATTCGTGGCGATAAAGCGCAACCAGGAGCTTACGTTTATGTGATGGAGGTTGTTTATGAAGATCCAAATTCCGATCCAGACAGGCCTACTCAGTTCACAGGAACAGTTTCAGTAATTCGATAAGTCGCGTTCTCAACCACATCTGAACTATCGGAAATAACCCGCTGTTCTGAGGTTGTAATTTCTTAGCTTCAACGAAAAAATTGCTGGGCGAAAAGAAAACATTAGTGATAGGTGCGTCAGAACAACCCTGGCGATACGCATTTCTGGCGGTGAACAGATTAGCAGCCAAAGGCTATGAAGTGGTTCCTTTAGGAATTACCAAAGGTGAGATCAATGGAATTCAAATCCAATCAGAAAAAAAATCTTTTCCCGGC
>CAYOYI010000189.1:0-7781 GCA_964408105.1 uncultured Chitinophagaceae bacterium
TAAAAGGGAAATGAAGTTGAAAAACAAGGTCGTGTTTATATTGTTCTTGGTTGCCATAATATCCGGTTGCAATTGCGGCAAAAATAGGCAAAAAGTTAACCTGACCGGAACTGAGGTGGAGCTCAAAATCCATCGGCTTGATGTGGAAATTTTCAAAATGAAAACTGAGAATATTCATTCGGACTTTTCAGTGATGGATAGCGCCTATCATTCATTCTTATCATTCTACACAGACCAAATTCTCGGATTAGGGAACTACAAACTCAAACCACAATTGACCGTTCAAAAATTTTCAGATTACCTGAATGATCCTTACGTGAATGAGGTTCGTGACAGTTGTCAGAGATTGTTTGGCGATTTCGAACCACAGCGAAAAGAGCTCGCTAAGGCAATGCAATATGTTAAGCATTACTTCCCGGAAAAAAGGATACCGGAAATAGTGACTTTCATTTCCAACTTCAGTTATTCCGCAATTACGTTTGACACTTTGTATGTCGGAATCGGTCTTGACATGTATCTCGGGAAGGATTTTAAATACTATCAATCACTTTTTCCAAAATACCTTTATGAAAAATTTTCACAGGAATATCTGACCGCTAATTGTGTAAAAGCTTTAGCCAGTCTTTATTTCAATTTTGACCCGAAGGATAACAAGCTGATCAGCCAAATGGTAGCCAACGGGATAGCGCTGTATTTCACCGACCTGATCTTGCCAGACGAAGATGATTATAAGAAGATCAGCTATAATCCTGAAGATATTCAATGGTGTATCATGAATGAACCTGAAATTTGGAAGTACCTTATAGACCGGGAATTGCTCTATTCAAGCAATGCTGAAACGAACAAGATATATGTGAACCCCGGTCCATCCACATCCGGAATGCCACGGGAATCCCCCGGTAATGTTGGTTCATGGATCGGTTGGCAGATCGTAAGAGCCTACATGAAAAAATTTCCGGAAACGAAGTTTGAAGACTTACTTGCAAAAAGCCCACAGGAAATGTTGGTTAAGTCGGGTTACAAGCCAGGGAGAAACCTGTTTTAAGTCAGATGGTCTCGGAAGACAGTATCGTAGCCCTCTCCACTCCTCCCGGTGTCAGTGCTATCGGTGTCATTCGTCTTTCCGGTGATGATGTTATAAAAATTGTAGAATCGGTTTTCAGGGGGAAAAAACTATCAGAACAAACACCTCATACTTTGCATCACGGATGGATTGTAGATGGTGATAGCGAAATTGATGAAGTGGTTGTTGGTATTTTCAGGGCGCCTCACTCATACACGGGAGAAGATGTCGTTGAGATTTCTGGCCATGGTTCTCCATTTATTTTACAAAAGATAGTTGACCTTCTGATTGAAAAAGGAGCGCGTCTTGCAAAGCCGGGTGAATTTACGCTTCGTGCGTTTTTGAATGGTAAGATTGACTTGTCGCAGGCTGAAGCGGTAGCTGATTTGATCGCTTCTGGTTCCGAGGCGGCTCTTAAAGCTGCCATGCACCAGATGCGTGGCGGATTTTCGAAAGAAATAAAAGTACTGAGAACTAAACTGGTTGATTTTGCGGCTTTAGTGGAATTGGAATTGGATTTCAGCGAGGAAGATGTGGAATTTGCAAACCGCCAGCAGTTAAAGGGACTGGTCTCAAATCTTTTGTCTAAAATCTCAGGTCTTATCGAGTCATTTAAGATGGGGAATGTGATAAAACAAGGAGTAACTGTTGTGATCGCAGGCAGGCCGAATGCGGGAAAATCAACTTTGCTAAACCGTTTGCTTAACGAAGAACGTGCAATTGTCTCTGAAATCCCGGGTACTACACGCGACACGATTGAAGAGGTCATCAACATAGATGGCATCCTTTTTCGGTTGGTAGATACGGCCGGAATTCGTGACGCGCAGGATGCAATTGAACAGTTGGGAGTTGAACGCACGTATGAAAAAGCCAAAGCTTCGGGTATTTTGGTTTATCTGTTTGATGTTTCTTCAATCTCAGCTGCAGAAATCCAATCAGACCTTACCAAACTTCATCACGGAGATACACCGTTAATATTAATTGGGAATAAGATCGACCAATACACACGACCGAGGCCTGATTTTGGTTTACCCGGCATTATTTTCATTTCTTCAAAATCAGGAGAAAATATGGATCAGATAAAGAAAGCTCTGATCGGAAAAGTTACATCCACTCAGCTTAAATCAGAAGACACCATTGTCACCAATACCAGGCATTATGAAGCGTTGCTCAGGTCAAAACGGGCATTGGATGATGTTTTAAAAGGATTGGAATCAAAGATCACCGGGGACTTGCTATCGCTCGACATACGAAGGGCACTACAGGCGCTAGGAGAGATAACTGGTGAATTGACTAATGAAGATGTGCTGGATTCTATTTTCTCGAGGTTCTGTATCGGTAAATAGCCTGTCCTCATTAATAGATTTTATTATCCTTTTTGGAGAATTGCTAATCGTTAAATAAGTTTGTTTAAACAAAAAAGCTAAAGCCTTTAAAGCACGTAACATGAGATCTTGGGAGAGCTTTTTAATGAATCTGACCAGGAGGAAGCGAATTATTGTAAATATCCTCATTGTGGTAGCATTGGCATTGATTGTCAAGGGTATTGAAATAGCCATAGGATCTGAAAGCGATGTGCTTTGGACTATGTTCTTTGTGCTTGTAATTGCGGTCCAGCACATGATGATGAGCAGACAAAAATCACTCGTCACCGGTGAAACTATGGAGATAAAAGGAGTATTTCGTAAATATCAGCCGATGGGGGGTAGCGTAGTAATTGATGGCGCTACTCCTGCTGACGGCATCATCACCCTTAAGAACGAAAACCTGCGGTACTTGATTGAAAACGGAAAAATCATTGAGGAATTCCGTGTCAGCAAGTTCAGGCAAAATGATGGAGTCATTTTAGAACTTGACGGTACCGCACTCAATGGGATAACCAGGGGCAGCAAAGGATGGGTGAATAACGCTCCCGCTCCCGATGGCATCTATAAAACCGGATTCCTGAGTTCAGCCAAAATCGAAAATGGCCTGGTTGTATGGAAAAAATTCATGGGACTGGATATCACCAGTTTTTAATATCCTCCGGTTTACATGGGAAAAAATGCTGAAAGCGGAAAATCATTTTTCAAGATGACGGAAGTATTAAAGCCCTGCACATCTAATTGATTTTAAATAGTTTAAGGCAATGAGTTTCGTTCGCAGGCAACCCGCATTTTTCCCGTAATTTTGTGGTCTCCGGGTTCCCTGGGATTACAAATGGTCAATTTCGAAAAATTCACTTTGGACAACGGCATGCGTGTCATTGTGCATGAGGATGCTTACACGCCCATGGCGGTGCTGAATATCCTTTATGATGTTGGTGCCCGTGACGAGCACGAGGATAAAACCGGCTTTGCACATTTATTTGAGCATCTTATGTTCGGAGGTTCGGAAACGGCACCCAATTTTGATGAGCCTCTTCAACGTGCGGGAGGGGAGAGCAATGCTTTTACGAACAACGACATTACCAATTATTACGACCTGATCCCGGCAGATAATCTTGAGGTAGCCTTCTGGCTGGAAGCTGACCGCATGCGAGCCCTGAACATTAACGCTCACAGCCTTGAAGTGCAGCGTAAAGTGGTGTGCGAGGAATTCAAGGAACATTACCTCAATCAGCCTTATGGTGATGTCTGGCACAAGTTGAGCAGCCTTGCCTACAAAGTGCATCCTTACAAATGGCCTACCATCGGGAGGGAGTTGTCACACATTGAAAATGCCAGTCTTGAGGATGTAAGCAATTTCTTCAAAACATATTATCAGCCTTCAAATGCCATAATGGTGGTTGCCGGCAACGTGAAAGCAGAAGAGGTCGAAAGGTTGTGTGAGAAATGGTTTGCGCAGCTTCCTTCAACGCTCAAGCCGGCAAAGAATTTCCTGAAAGAGCCTTTACAAACCGAGGAGAGAAAACTGGAAGTGCATGCCGATGTGCCTTTGAATGCGCTGTTCAAAGCATGGCATATTGACAAGCGTGATTCAAAGAATTTTTATCTGATGGATCTTGCGAGCAACATTTTGGCTGAGGGAACTTCATCGCGTTTTTATCAGAATCTGGTGAAGAAGAAAAAATTGTTCAGTGAAATTGACGCGTTTGTGAGCGGTAGCTATGATGAGGGTCTTTTTGTTGTAGAAGGGAGGATGATGGAGGGTGTAACCATGCAGCAAGCTGAAGAAGGAGTTATGGAAGAAATGAACCAGTTGGTTTCGCAGGAAACACCTGAATATGAGTTTCAAAAAGTGAAGAATAAGGTAGAGTCGAGTCAAACCTTTGCTGAAGTGAGCCTGATGGCACGCGCTACTCACCTGGCTTTCTTCGAATCTCTTGGTGATGCCAACCGGATCAATACGGAAATTGACAGCTATGCCGAAATAACTCCAAAGGATATTTTACTTGAGGCAAAGAAGATTTTCGAGCCTGCCAATTGTTCAACAATTTATTATCACTCCAAATCTGCTGATAATTGATACGGAAAGATAAGATCGGCAGAAACGAACCTCCCGGAATCAGGAGGATTGAGGGCATCAGTATCAAGCCGGCTGAAAAGCTAACCCTATCAAACGGTGTTCCCGTTTACGTTATAAATCAGGGCATTCATGAGGTTTGCAGCGTTGAGCTAAGTTTCGGAGCGGGAAAATGGATGCAAAGCAAAAAGCTGGTTGCACGGTTCACTAACCGCATGTTGCGGGAGAGCACAAACACTTTTTCGTCTTTGGAGATTGCCGAGAAGCTGGATTTTTTTGGCGCTTCACTGCGGTCGCACTGCGGACCGGACAGATCACAGATCACAATCTCTTCTCTGAATAAACACTTGTCTGACACCATTCCGCTATTTGCGAATATTATTCGTGAGCCGGCATTTCCCGAAGCTGAATTGCATGTGGCATTGACGCGCAGCCGTGAAAGGCTGAAAGTTGATAAGACCAAGCATGATTACATCGCTTCCCGAAGGATGACCGCTGTAATGTACGGTGAAGGTCATCCATACGGCTCCACGCATGTTGATGCAGATTATGATCAGGTTACCACGGAATTGCTGAGACAATTTTATTCTGAGCATTATCATGCGGGCAATTGCTATATTCTGGTTGCCGGAAAGATTTCGGAGGAAGCCTTGAGGCTGATTGAAAAATATTTTGGCAGCAAGGATTGGAGAAAACCGGTGGTTAAAGAACCTCAATGGAAGCTTATGCCCGCTTCCGGCTTGAAACATTCGGTTAAAATGGGGAAATCGGTACAGTCAGCTTTACGAATCGGCAAGAGGTTGTTTAATAAAACACATCCGGATTTTCAGAAAATGCAGGTGCTGAATACGGTGCTGGGCGGCTACTTCGGATCAAGGCTGATGTCCAATATCCGTGAGGATAAAGGATTTACCTACGGCATTCATTCAGGCTTGCTTTCCCTGCTTCATGACGGCTATTTCTTCGTTGCAACAGAGGTAGGATACGATGTGACGCAGGATGCGCTCACTGAAATTTACCGGGAGATAAATCGTTTGCGCGAAGAATTAATCCCGGATGATGAGCTGGACTTGGTGAGAAATTATCTAAGCGGAAAAATATTATCCGGGCTTGACGGGCCGTTTAGGCTTGCTGATTTCTACAACGGCCTGATCAGCTACGGACTGGATATTGACTTTGTGCAACGAATGATGAGCACGATCAAGACTGTTACCCCGGCAGAACTGCGCGAATTGGCGCGTAAATATCTTGATACGGAAACCATGCATGAAGTCGTTGTAGGATAATTAAATAGAGCGAACAAGAATGAAGTTTTCACAGCTTGCGCTTTTTTCATTTATTGTAATCGGTACGATGGCTAACTCCATAGCCGGGGCTCAAACCATTGCAGCCCCAACCATTAAATGCGTTACAACCGATGAACAAAATGGGGATGTAACTATAACATGGATAAATCCACCACCGGAATCCTGCGGTACGTTCGTTGGTTACGTGCTTTTTGCGGCCACCTCTTCAACTGGTCCTTTTTTTATCCTTGATACTTTCACCAATCAGTCCCAGACCACATTTGAGCATACAGGTGCCAACGGCACTATCCTTGACTGGTTTTATTTTTTGGTGGCGACTTATAATTGTCCGGGATTTGTTTCAGATTCATCTGCAATAGTGCAGGAGGAGCCGCTCATCACCCCTGACTTGGATTTTGTAACCGTTTTGCCCGGAGGCGGAGTTCGGATTGATTGGTTCCCGACACCATCAACTCAGGCTGAAGGGTATATCATTTATTATGATCTTGGAGGCGGTACTGCGGTTAAAATTGACACGGTTTTCGGAAGGACTTCAACCACTTTCATTGATACCGGAGCTAATCCTAATTCAGGTTCTATTGCCTACACGATTGCTGCTTTTGACGGATGTAATAACAAGACGCTTAACAGTAACAAGCCTCACAATACCATTTACCTGACGGCAACAAGCCAGCAATGTGCTCAGCAGGTCTATCTTGAATGGAACCTTTACATCAACTGGCCTTCAGTTTCCGAGTACCTGGTGGAAACCAGCGTTGATAACGGCCCCTATACGCAAGCGGCAAGCTTTCAAAGTCCGAACTATTACTTCCCGCTGGCAGGCATAGTCGGGGATTCAATTTGTTTCAGGATAGAAGCGGTACATCAAAACGGAACTACCGTTTCTATTTCCAATGAAACCTGCCTCAAATTCGACCTTATAAGATCAACAAAATACAATGAGCTTCGAAGAGTTTCTGTGAATGCTTCCGGTACAATTAATGTCGAATGGTATATAGATTCAACGGCAGACATTAATTCGTTATTCATCAACAGGTCGCTGGACGGGAACGGTTATTCAATAATTGATTCGCAAGTAATAACCACTCCGGTATTTTTCAACAGCTATAATGATACTGCGGTAAACCCCTCGCAAAGCAGCTACTATTATCGAATCACCAGCCGTGACAATTGTGATTCAACTGTGAATTCCGGTGAAGGAAGAACGATTTTTTTAACCGGGGCAAACAATACTTCCGTTAATACGCTTAAATGGAGCTCGTTTGAACTCGATCATGCAACTGTGCTTGATTACACCATTTACCGGGAGGATAATGGATCTCTTGTTCCCGTGCAGAATGTTTCAGGATCAACATTCACCTACGATGATCCGGTTGCAAATGGAATATCAGATCTTAATACCTTTTGCTATGTGGTTGAAGCGAATTATCGTCTAAGCCTGCCGGGTTTTCAGGATGAAATGCTGCAAAGCACTTCAAATCTGGTATGCGTTGACCTTCCTCCGGTCATTTATGTGCCAAATGCGTTTGTGCCGGATGGAAAGAACAATGTCTTCAAACCTACTTTGCTTAATCCCAACGTTGCGGAGTATGAATTCAAGATTTTTGACCGTTGGGGAAAAATGTTATTTGAAACCGAATTGGTTAGCGCAGGATGGGATGGCTCAAATAATGGTGAAAAGATGCCTCTGGGAGGTTACGCTTATTACATTAAGGCGGTTTCTTTTAGCGGGGCTGCCGAAGAGAGAAAGGGAATTGTCGTCCTTGTGAGATAACTTGCGGTAATTTTTTTGCCCTTTGCGAATTTCTCTTTTACTGATAGTCACTTTTCTTCAATCCCCTTTCTTGATTTATTCGCAAAGCGGGGACAAGCACTTTCTTTCAGAAATCGCGGGTGGAGTTGGCGCGGGCTGGTGGACTTACAATAAGGGAGTCGATACCACGAGCAATCATCTGGGTTGGGATCAC
>CAYOYI010000190.1:0-7737 GCA_964408105.1 uncultured Chitinophagaceae bacterium
ACCGTGTAATAGATGCTTATGATCTGATCTTCAGGGTTGAAGGCGGATTGCTGAAAAAAATCGGTGGTGTAAAAATGCTCGTTTACCTCAACATCAAGATCTAATTCCTCCTTAAACTCGCGCACCAGGCAATCGGAAGGTCCCTCTCCCAACTCAAGACCACCGCCAGGAAATTTAGTCACCGGCATTCCGGATGCAATCTCATCAATAAGCAGGATTTTGGCATCTTCTATCAAAAGCCCGTAAATGCGTATGGTAAATTTTTTGATGAGCATTAGCAGGTAAGAACAAATTCAATTTACTATCGTTAGGAAATTTCCCGATGGTGAGTTGACCGCATTATGTTTTCTAAGTAATTCCATCAGGTCACTTTCTATTGACAATTCCTGAAGGCCATTGCCGATTAATTCAGCCCTATCATGCAAAGCCGAGGTTGCTTTAAAATAGTTTTCCTTGGTAAGCACATATTGCCGGAAATCGCTTTCAATATGATTACCGGTTGAAACAAAACCAAGGCTTGAGTTATATTTTACAGCTACTTTGTTGGCCTGCATGACCTTGGCAAATATTTTTTCCAGCCTGCAAAAGGAGAAAAAGAAATCCACCATGCTTAGTGAAGCCAGCACAGGGATATGGCTGCCAAGTAATGTCTTTTCCCAGATGAATAAACCGGAATGCCCGGTTCCACTCTCCCAATCAATGTCGGATGTATGAATCAGCCCGACTGGATTTTCATGGTGTTCGATAATAAAATAGAAATCGCGTAGCGGATCAAGAGATTCAAACCACTTTTTCTGCATTTCAGGACTGATAAACTCCCGGTATTCCATGAAATCCCTTATATGGGGCGCATTTCTCCAGAGGCGGACAAGGTCTATTTTATCTTCCTGTAACCGAACCAACCTAATACCGAATCGCTTAATGAACATTAGCGTATTTCCTTAATTACGTAAGGGGGTTTTGAAATTTCCTGTACGTATATTCTGCTAATATACTCCCCAATAATGCCAAGTGAGAATAAAATAATGCTTGATGTGAAAAAAATAGCCAAAAGTGTTGACGTATATCCCGGCTGAACATCTAAGATTAGCCAGCGATAGAAATATATTACGGCAATAATGACCACAGCGACTGATGAAATCAGCCCGATATAGGTCATAAGGCGAAGCGGTATTACGGTATAATATATAATGTAATTTATGGAGATCGCTACCAACTTAAAAATAGAATAACCTGATTTTCCTTCTGTTCGTTTTAAATGTTCTACGGAGCAGTAAGCTATGTTATTGGTGTACCAATGCAGAACCTCATCCAGCAAAAGATACTTTTGATTAATACCGCCAAGTTTTGATGCTATCTCATGAGTTAACAGCCTGAAAGATGACCCCTTGCTTACGATGCTGGAATAGGGAGCAAAGAACTTGACGAAGAGCCAGCTTCCGATTCTTCTGAAAATAGAGTGTTTTTTGGTATCGAATAATCCAAACACTAAATCAGCACCGCTTTCTTTCTGTGTGCTAATAAGCTTTTCAATTTCCTCTGGAGGGATTTGAAGGTCATCGTCAATCGTCACTACCATTTTCCCTTCCGAATTATTCAGCCCGCATAAAGTGGCCTTTTGCTGTCCGCAGTTAGTTGAAAGTCGAATTGCTTTTACATTCTCCGGATATGACTCTTTCAGTTTTAGTATTTGTCCCCAACTGTCGTCCGTACTGGCATCATCAACAAAAATCATTTCAAAGGAATTGCCTGATTTGCCAAATAAAGCCCTGGTTCGGTCAAAAAGCAGTTTTAGCGTTCCCGAGCCGTTAAAAACAGGCACTATAACCGAGTAATCCAGCGACCTCATGGGCACAAGTTAGAAAAAATAGCATTTTAGTTTGATGATGAAACTGAAGGTATATTATCCCGTGGTTGAATTCAACTTTGAATCAGTTCCGGACAAATCACCCGGTTTGTGTGAATTAAAGTAGATCCCCATGATAATCCTACTCCAAAACCGCAGCAAACCAGATCCAACGGTTTAGCTTCAATTTGTGCCCGAAGCTGAGTTATGATAGTCACCGGGATAGTGGCAGAACTGGTATTTCCAAAATCCCGGAGCGAATAGGGCACCTGCTCTTTGGTTAGCCTCAGCTTTTTTCTGATGGATTCGTTGATGATCATGTTCGCCTGATGAAATATGAAATGATTAACACGTTCTTTTTCCATCCTTGCAAATTCTAAAAGCTTCGCAACGTTTTCAGGAACTTCTCTTACCGAGAAATTAAAAACATCAATTCCATTTAAAATGAGGTGTGTTTCATTCCGGATTATTCCCTCGCCTCTTTCTTTATATTCTAATGAGGATGGAATTACAGGGTTGCGATAGCCGCCACCCGGAATTATGATCGTTTCAAAGCCGCTTCCGTCACCCTCCAGATTAAAATACATAGGAGCGGCATCAGAACTGAATTCTATTGCTGTAGCCGATCCTGCATCCGAAAAAATGGGAACCGTGCTCTTGTCTCTTTCCGAAATCGTTGCGGTGGAAATATCTCCTGTCAATAATAAAGCCTTTCCCCTTCCAAGAGTGTTCAGCAAACTGGAAGCAACAGCCAGTCCGTAAACATATCCGGAACAACCGAGGTTGATATCCAGGGAAATGCACCCTTTTGGTAAGGCTAATTTATCTTGTATAATGCTGCTTGTTGCTGGTGTGATATAGTCAGGAGTTTGTGTTATGAATATTAGCACGCTGATCTCGTCTGGCGTCCAGCCAAGTTTTTTTAACAGCGCCTTTGCGCTTTCAAGGCAAAGGTCAGAAGTACAAACTCCACGTTCAGCGACCCTTCTTTTTTCAATCCCTACGGATTTTACCAATAACTCCCGCTCTTTGGGAGAAAGAAGCTCAATATTCAGGTTGGAAACTTCATTTTTGGGAACACAAGCAGAAATTCCCGACAGCTTAATGTTTTGAACCGAAAAAAGAGACATGCCCGGCAAATCTATTAAGACAAAAGCAGGTAGTCAAAATAAAGGTGAGTCAGGCTGCCTTTGAAATGACCAACTCAAACAGGTCGCTGATTGATTTGCACTTCCCCAATTCTTCGGCAGAAAGTGTGACACCATAATCCTCATCAATGCTGGCAATCAGGATGAGAGCCAGCATTGAACTCCATCCTTCCAGCTTGCGGAATTCCGTTTCCAGCGTGATCGTTCCGGGTTTTACCTCCTCGAATTCTTTTTCAATTCGCGCAATGAAATCTGCTGCCTGCATAACTTTCGGTTGAGCAAATAAAGATAGAAATAATCTTACTTTGCGTAAATGACTACAGCAAGGAAAGTGCTATTTCTTCCCCGTTGGTATCCTTCCGAAAATGATATTCAAAATGGCGTTTTCATTCAAAAGCACGCTCAAGCTGCTGCGCTTCACAACGAGGTTGCTGTCCTTTATGCCGAACCAACCAAAGGCCAGGGGAAATTGCTGAAAGCTAAAAGTGATGGTCTTACCGAAGTGATTGTTTATTACAAAGACTCAGGATCGGGGTTTTTGAATGGACTATCATATTTGGCTGCAATGAAAAAAGGGTGGAAGCTAATTGAAAAAGCTGGTTTTACACCCAATATATGCCATGTACATGTTTTAAATCGTCCTGCCTTATTGGGCTTATGGCTTAAATGGTTTCATAGAATACCGTTCATCGTTTCAGAACATTGGTCAGGGTATCTTACCGGAAAATTTAAGGATAAGGGTGTTCTCACCAGATGGTTTACAAAATTGGCGGTGAAAGAAGCATCTGGTGTGACTGTAGTTTCGGAAGCTTTAAAAATTGGAATGATGCAATGCGGGCTTAGAGCCGATTATAAGGTTCTGCCCAACGTGGTAAATATTCCGTCATCGTCTGAAAGTCTTGATGTTCCCGCAGGATGCTTTACATTCTTATCAGTTGCCGACCTGAGGGATGATGTAAAAAACATTAGCGGCATCATCAGGGCATTTGCCAGGGTAATTAAAGAAAATCCAGAGGCAAGACTGGTGATAGCAGGTGATGGCCCGGATAGGGCAATGCTAGAAGGTCTGGTTTCAAGCCTCGGATTACAAACGGCCTGCACATTCACAGGAAGACTTACGAATGACGAGGTGATTAAGTTAATTCCACAAACACATGTAACAATAATCAATAGCACCATTGAAACATTTTCGGTAATCGCTTTGGAATCCATCTTCTCCGGGCGGCCTGTTATTGCCACCCGTTGCGGTGGCCCAGAACAGTTCATTAACAATGCCAATGGGATATTGATCGAACCGGATAACGAAAAGGAATTGGCCGAAGCAATGAAAAAAGTGATTGAGAATTATCACCATTATATGGCTGAGAAAGTCAGAAACTCAATACAGAATATTTATTCTATCGAAAAAATAGCCGCAGCAATTGACCAGCTTTATGATCGGGTGCTGAATCAGTAGCTATTTTCTTTCCATCCCATAACAGTTGCTATTTTTCTCAGGTCTTCCCTGCTTATCAGAAGGTCTTTCCATCCGAGTGAAGTTTCTTTAATGAATTGCAGCCACGTGTAAAATGTGATTACCGTGTAAGTGAGCGTTGCCGCGACTGCAGCACCCGTGAGTCCAAAGCGGGGGATGAGCAGATAATTAGCTCCTGCATTAACCATCAGCCCGAAAACTGAGGCAGTAAGATTGATGCCGTATCTGCCGGTTCCTGAAAAGTGATTTGCAAGGATGATGTTCACGCTGAAGATCAAAATACCGGGGCTGATAACGAGAAGCACCGGTCTTACTTGCGCAAAATCATTTCCAAAGAAAAGGGCATAGGTACTTGCGGGAAGCAGCAGGGCAGGTATCAGCAGCAGGAACGTGCTCATCACGCTCAAACTCAAAACACGTTTCGTAAGCCGGTGCATTTCCGCATGATCGGTTGTATTGGAGATACGCGCGAGCTGTACTGTTCCGATGCTTTTGCTCATCATCCATATCACATCGCAGAGCGCAAGCGCAACAGAGTAAATTCCCACTGCTCCCTTGCTGATAAAAATATTCAGCAGATAAAAGCTGAGGCGATAATTCAGTGTCTGAACGATGTTGGCAAGTTGTGCCATGCTGCTGTAAGAAAACATTTCGTTAAATGACTCAATGATGTCCCGAAAACCCAAATTTTCCATTAGGTAAGGAGTTATGAAAATGAGGCTGATTAGCAGAGGAACCCCATTTGACGCGTAAAGACCATTTACAAACACATCAACAGAAGCCTCACCGATCACCATAAAAAACAATGCAAGAAAACCTGCGTTGATGATCGCTTTGAGCAGGAAAAAATAATTGTGCTGCTTTACTTTTTCTTTTCCAAGCAGAACATAAAGTGCGGTGTTGTTTAAGGTCTGCAAAACGGCTATCGCATATAGGTGAACGGAGTATTCTTTTGGGATGATGAGCAAATAATGAAACAGTGCCGTAATGAGCAAAGAACTTACGAGGGTGAATAATAATGATGGCACGAGCAACGACAGCGGCTTGCGTCTGGGGATAAGGTAAATCAGAGACACTCCGCCCACCATTTCATTCACAAGATTGATGAAAAGGATATTGGTGGCAATAAGGCTGGTAAGGCCTTTACCGTCAGCGCCCAGATAGCGCGATGTCAGAACCACCGAAACAAATACGAGAGCCGTTGCCAGCAGGCGGGTCCAGTAGGTGTGAACAATCTTTCCAAGCACTGTTTGTAACCAAGTTTAACCGTGTGAAAATAAAGGTAAATTTTGCTCAATTTGCGTGTTTCAATTAAATCCGGAACGAATGGCCGATCATATCGATTTGGGAAAGCTTGGAGAAAAGATAGCGTATGCCTTTCTCAGGAAGAAGGGCTATGAAATGCTCGCCACAAACTACCGCTTCGAAAAAACAGAGATCGATATCGTGTGCAGGATGAAGAAAACGCTGATTTTCGTTGAAGTGAAAACACGCTCGAATTCAGAATACGGTAATCCCGAAGAGGCTGTTGATGCAAAAAAACAGGAGAAATTAGTTCGTGCCGCTGAGCGCTTCATCCAGGTAAATGATATGATAGGGGATGTAAGGTTTGATGTGGTTTCTGTAATAATGATGGGCAAACGGGAGAAAATCCAGCATATCAAGGATGCCTTCTTTCCTTATCAGGAGTAGGTTGACAACCCGATTCTCAGTTTCAGGTCCAGCCCGGGATTTGAATCTTCTGCTAACCAGAATTTCAAATAGGAGCGGCCAATGAGTAAGGCACAGCAGAATTGATGCAAATATTACATGTCACAAGTGCAGAAACCGGAAGAATGCCTGTTTACTTTTTCTTATTTATTTCCAAGCTCGGAAAAGACCTTCTTCGATCGCTTTAGTACATCGTGAATTGCACCTATCCAGTAGTTCTTTATTCCTAATTCGCTATAAGGATACCCTTCGACTTTTTTGGCCGTAAGGATTTCATTTGTTGAAAGATCGAAGAATACCACATGTATGAAAGCAATGTCTTCATTGCCATTGAATGCCTCGACAATAAATACTGCTCCTGTGCCGGATTGGTAATTGTGCCGGTAGCCTTTAATCACTTCAACTAAGCTTTCATCGTGTAGCGTATAGGTTGATTTTATCACGAGGCTGTCAGGGTTAACAGCAGCATTTCTGTCTGTCACAATATCCAGATCAATTTTAAATTCATGTCCGTTTATTTTGGTCAGATCAAATTTGGAAGGCTCGGTAATGAAGTAGCGATTCCATTCTCCAAACAACCGCCAGACAACATCATACGGGTTTTTGAAATGCTCCGGGCCAATCATCCGGGCCTTGGAAAAATCCACCCCAAACCAGATATATTGACCGGTCATACTTTGTGCAATTGCCTTTGGCTGTTTGATCAAAACAATCAGCGAAAAACAGAGGAAGATGTTCAATGAAATCGATCTCATGTTACCTTAACCTTTACTTTTTTAAGTACTCTTTTTTCCAATTTTTCATTTTCTTCTTCAAATCTTGCAAGGCGATAAAGTAAGTGTTCGACCAGTAATTAATAAAGCCATACCCTGAAGCTCTTCCTTTAAAACGTTCGGTTAACAGCACTTTCCGGGAAGCAATATCAAAGAAAACGATGTGCATGTAGCCTTCACCCTCGAGTTTATTAAATGATTCCATCAGCATCACTACGCCAATCCCTTTGCTATTCTTGCTTTCGTAATCTGCGATGGCCCCAGATATATCGCTTTGGCTCAGGCGATAATCTGCATCAATTACCAACCCCTCCAGCGAAATATTCCGGTTCCGCTCGGTGACGGTTTTCATATCGTATGTGATTCTGTGATCAGGAAAGGAATTCGACAGGTCGTATTGAATTTTGTGATCCGCAGCGCCTGCTCCACCGACATGAAAGCCCTCAAGGACATTGCTGTTCATCGTTGGGAAAATATTAGAAACAATGTCCGCTGGATCCTTAAATCCCTTATGACCGATCAACTTGATCTTTGAAAAATCAAGCCCATACCATATCAATGTGTTGGTTTTAAAAATATCTGTTGCCGTTTGTGAAAAAACGCAGCTCAGATTTATCGTTACGATTAGCGTTGTGAATGCCAGAATTTTTTTCATAAAAATTTTTTTAACGGTTATATCCTTATGTACATCCGGTGTAAAAAATCCTCAAATCCAACCCGCTTCCAGAATTTTCTGCCGAGAATGTTTTTTTCAAGTGCCGCAAGTTCTACGCGACTTATGCCTAA
>CAYOYI010000191.1:0-7733 GCA_964408105.1 uncultured Chitinophagaceae bacterium
GGACGGAAGTATCGTCTGTTTTGATCTTTACACTTTTGTAAAGACCCATTCTCATTTATTTCGGGAAATCACTTTAAAGTCGTCACTTATTCCATATTCATTTGATAATGGATTTATTTACCTCACACCTTCCTGGCAAAGGAAAACGGAAGAATTATTTGGATCTCCCAGTATTATGGATCTATATACAAGGGGCTTCCAATCAGACAAGCATCCTGTGTATTTTGTTTTTCATAAAGAAAGATATCAGATTTTTGAATGGATCGGCAGAACGTTTTACTCACGTGATCTTAAGTTTTTTCCCATTCCGCAAACCACCGAGGGCAATTTCAATTCCACCTATGCGCTTTATTGCATTCTCTAAGCACAAAAAATCTGCTGATATTTAGCGTACATGAAACAGTCAAAAGCACACGTCATAATAACCGGAACTTCACGAGGGTTAGGAAAACTAATGGCTCTCGATCTTCTCAAGGCCGGATACAACGTGACTGGTTTTTCAAGATCGTTAAATTGTGTTGAGTTACTTGAGTACCAGAAAATCGGCTCCTATAGACATGTCATAGCTGATCTCTCAAATTCAGAAAGCGCAGAGTTAGTAATAAGCGAATTGACAGATAAAAAATCGAGTGCGCTAATCTTGAACGCTGCTCAGTTTTCTTCTTTTCCCGCATCCGATTTCAAATCCTTTCAAGGACAGCTCAACATAAATTTTTTTTTACCGGTGGTGATGATAAACAAATTGATGTCTATGGATTTGAAGTGGCGAGTGCGAATCATAAATATATCATCCATCATGGCGTTCATTCCAGACGGAGCTAATCCATCATACGGTGCGGCAAAGGCTGGCGTGTCGCAGTATATTAAAGGCATTCAAACTAATGTTACTGGCAACTGCAGTTTGCTAAACGTATTTTTAGGACCAATGAAAGAAGATGGCGATAACTCAAGATGGTTAAAACGGATATTTTCGGTCACTTATGCTCAAGCGGCAAACAGGGTAGTGGAGCATTTAAACAGCAACCATACTACAATCTACATTCCCTCAATTTGGAAAGGTGTGAGAGCAATGTTGACCGTATTGCCGGAAAAAATTACATCTGCGTGGATACATAAGCAAAGATCAATTGACTGAAAACAAGGAAATAGAATTGTCTGTAGTTGTACTCTGTTTCAGATCTGAGCATCTGATCAACGAATTTGTCAATCAGTTAGTGGGTGAATTGGCAGCGCTTAATACAACCTACGAATTACTGCTCGTTGCAAACTATGATAGTGAAAATGATAAAACACCGGAAATTTCTTATGCAATTGCCAAGCGGATTCCCAATTGTAAGGTGATTGCAAAACCTAAGAAAGGCCGCATGGGATGGGATATGAAGAGCGGACTGGCTGAATCTAAAGGAAAATATATAGCGGTAATTGACGGTGATGGACAGATGCCGGTCAGTGACATACCTGTTGTATATAAGATCATTTCAACCGGATATTTTGATTTGGTGAAAACTTTTCGCACCAAAAGGTTTGATGGATTTTACCGGAGAATCATTTCAAAAGTTTACAACATTCTGTTTGGGCTGATATTTAATCCGGATTTCCCCGTGCGGGACATAAACAGCAAGCCTAAAATTTTGACGAGGGAAGCGTTGGGACAAATGAAGCTTTTATCGAACGACTGGTTCACAGATGCGGAGATTATGTTAGAGGCAAACCGCCTGAAACTTAGAATTTGTGATGCTGCGACTATTTTTTACAGAAACCAAAGGCGCTCGTCCCATGTAGGAGTGGGAACAATCTTTGAATTTATTTACAATATGCTTTATTACAGGATAAAAATGATTCGAAAGTAGTTGAAAAAGATACTGATTTTCATTTTGGTTTCTGTTTTAGTTTGTGAAATAGCATTACAAATTACCGTAAGAACCAATTCCGTTCCTTATTTCAGTCCATTTGATAATTTTTATTACCGTTTTAATATTGTCCCGTATTTCACCAAGCCTTGTTGCATCAGGGACTCGATCAGCGGCTTTCGCTGGGTGAATAACAATGCTGAAGCCTTTAAAGTATGCAGAGGTAAAACAGTCTTTTCCAGTGCCATCAGGCCCAATAACTGGGGCTTTGTTTCTCCCTTTGATGCGATTGCAGAAAAACCCGATGAAAAAACATTTCGTTGGCTGGTTTTCGGAGATTCTTTTACTGACGGGTACTTCCTTGAACGCAATTGGCCTTCTGCAGTCGTTGAGAATTTAAGAGCTAAAGGTATAGATTCAATTGAGATCCATTCGTTTGCGCTGAACGGCTCAGGAATTTATACCTGGCACAAAGTGTTTTTGTGGCTCAATAGTATGGGGTACGAGTTTGACGGAATTATTATCGCTTGCTTTGGCAATGACCTGTCACGAAAGTTTTTCGTCATGGAACATCAAGGACAATATTGCCGATGGGATTGGGTTGATTCACCCGAAGAGTTTTCTTTGAAAAATGAGGAAAAAGCAGTGCTCGACAGCGAGTTAGCGGCTCTGGCGGAAAGGGTAAGAAATAAAGAGAACGATATTCCTTTTCGTTTTTTTATTCCATATTTTGCCGGAGTTGCCTATGATGACATCAAGATCAGCAGAAGAATTTCAGCCGAGACACAACGCCAGTCGGAACTTTATATATCCGGTGAGTCAGACATGGGAAGTTCTATTGAGCAAATGAAAGCGAAGTATGGCAGCGAGCAAATCAATAAGCTCAGGGAGATGCTGGAATTGTGTAAACAACGGAATAAATCCGTTCTTATAGCTTCGGTTCCTGAGATGTTTGGAGCCAAACTATACAGGAATGGGAAATCGGTTGCTTTAAATAAGGAGCTGGAAATGCTCGCATCAGCCTACGGTATCAAGTTTATCAACGGTTACTCCATTTTTGATTCGGTAGAAATTGACGAGGTTGAAAGTTACTTTTTACCTTATGATGGACATTGGAATCAAAAAGCTTCCGATTTATTCGCTAAAAAAATCACCGGTCTGTTGGACTAAACATCCTATTTGAAATGAAAACAATAATTCTTTGCGGGGGCAAAAGTGAAAGACTTAAAAATCAAAAGACTGACCTGCCTAAGCCACTCTGGAAAATTGGGGATAAACCTATTGTCTGGCATGTGATGAAGATTTACGAGAAATCGGGGTTCACCGATTTTATATTATGTACGGGATATCGTCATGAGGATTTCCTTTCCTATTTTGAAGAGAATCCGGTAACGAACTGGAGCATTGCATTTGATCAAACCAGTGAGAATTACGGTACGTCAGAGCGGATAATAAGTGCAATGAAGCACGTAGGTTCCGATTTCTTTTGTACCTATGGTGATGGGCTCAGTTCATTGAGCATAAATGATCTGCTCAAAAACCATCGGACATCTGGTAAACTGGCCACTCTAACAGCGATAAAGCCAGTGCTGCCCTATGGAATTCTTGAAATTGACAAGGGGAACAGCATTACGGACTTTAAAGAAAAATCAAGATCAGATCATTGGATTAATGGAGGATTTTTTGTGTTCAATCCAGCAATTGAAAAATACCTCAAATTGGGAAGCATGCTGGAAAATGAGCCTTTCACAACACTGGCAAAAGAAGGGCAGTTAAATGCTTACAAGCATGAGGGCGCCTGGTTGTGCATGGATACTTATAAAGATTTTGTAACTCTAAATAACCTCTGGTCGCAAGGGAGTTCATTTTGGCTTTAATCTAAACGCCTACTCCGGTTTACTTCCGCTTATAGAAAAAGCATCAAACAATTCCGGTTTTCCGTTACGACATTGCTGATCGCCCGATTTCTTCGGCCGGTTAGCACGCTTCCACTTTTTGATTTCCTTCTTAGACCATTTTCTGAATGGCCCAGCGTTCTTGCCGGGGAGAGGTGGCAGTTTAATATCCAAGCCGACTTTTTCTTTCACCCACTTCTGAAAGTCATAATGATATGAAATTACAGCTCCGCCCTCTTTATGCGGACGATCCCATCTTGCGAGCAATGAATCCCCAAAATGGAATTCCTCCGTTTTATTATTATAGTAATGGCGAATAACCGGATGTAGAAAAGCCGCGCAATTAGTGTTATTAGGGTCCGAAGGTCCTAAGAAGTTAAGACTGGATTCATCGTACTTGTAAAATCCAAATTCAAGAGTAAAGATCAAAGCATGTCGGTTTTTGGGTATGATTTTCGGGACATAAGCAGTTGGAAGTTCCTGGTACAGCGCAGCCTCACTTTTGTCGCTGCTAAAAATCAAGGTGTCGCATAAAAATCCAAAGAGCTGAAATAGTCCTGCAGAAACGCTATAGCGCTCGTACATGAAATCCAGAAATTTATCCCAATCAAAAGGTTTGAAGGTTTTGAAAGGGTAGGGCTTATCCTCATAACGCTCGGCCAATATATTGGCAAGAGTTCTGACGTTATACCTGAACCCATGAATAAAACCGGATGCCGCTTTTTGATCAATGCTTTTCATGGCTCCACCGATGAAATAGAGTCCCGGAATATTTACAGATTCCCAGGTCTCAGTTAACCTTGGCAGTTTGCCGCAATCTGAAATTTCGGGTCTGGCGCTTTTATCATAAAGGGATGTATTTACCCATTTCCATCCGGTACAATTAATAATGATCTCATATTCCCTTGTGAGTTGCAAAGTTCCCGGCACTTTGGACTTCGGATAATCATATTCGTGTGTAGTTTGCACTTTGTTTCCCGGAATCTTGGTTATCTTTTTGATCCTAGGGTTTAATATAGCATGTAATGATTTGAGCTGGTACATGTCTATTACCGTGTTATTTATCGCGCGCAAATCACCCACAAAATGGGTGTCCCAGGCCATTTTCAGGGGTTTTTCAACAAAGACGTGAACGAAAGCTGCGACCGGTGCGAGGTAGCTTGCCGTTTCAAATGCAGAGTTGCCTCCGCCTAAAATTCCTACGCGCTTGTTCCGGTAGAAGTCAAGATTTAAAGGTTGGTCACCGTAATTTACCGTGTGCTTCATGCCCTCAATTTCTTCCGGAATATTTGGGAGTGTTGCACCAAGCCCCATTAGCAGTACGCTGCTTTGATAGATCTTGCCATTTCTGGTTGCCACATGGAAATCACCGCTTTTTGTTTTGGAAATCTTCTTTACCTCAGTTTTATACTTTATGTTGAGTTTAAAATGGTCAGCGTAATCCTGAAGATAGCGGCACATGTCATCTGCATGAGGAAACAATTCATCCGAGTATTTTGTGAATCTCATCTCCGGGTCATCCGATAACAACGAATTCCAGTCATGGCGCTGGTTAAACTCATCTTCTTCAAAGAAATTGTATTTCTTGTTTATGGAGATCAGGGTTCGATGCACCGGTTGCCTGGAAAAAAAATCCCCGGCACGATTGCTCTTTTCCAATATGAGATAGTCCAGCCCTTTTTTTTGCAGAAAAAAGCCCATTTGAAGCCCTCCTGGGCCTGCGCCAATTATAATGTATTTTACTTTTTGCGTTTTCATTAATCGTTTATTCCCCCTTTGGAATCCTTTGGGCAAAGTTTAGTATTTCGACACTTTTATAACACGGAAAATATGGATCATTTTTGACGAAATGCTCAGCTTCGTTAAGGCTTCCTGTTATCAGAAAATAGCATATCCTGATGAAAGAACCGGCATTATCTTGCACAACTCCGCCATATCTTATAACAGGTAAATGACGTTCAATGTGCCTTAGGTGACTTTGCCTGAGTTCGGCAAGCCCTTTTATTTTATCAGGGGCAATGTAGCATTGCACAAAAAACATCGTTTACCCAATAATTTTTTAGGTTCACCGCAAAACTACGCCTGAATAGACACCGAAACCATTAACAGCCGGTTTAGTAAGTTTGGCGATTCAGACTTTCAAAATGCTCCAGTCGTTTTTTAAGAACACCGGGCCGTTAAATCCACCCTCATAGTAATTTGATTCCTCGATTTCCTTGGGAAGCTTTATTTTGAAAACAATAATGTTTTTGTACTGGCACAACAGTTCATGCTCCAGGTTTGCAAATAGAAGAGAAATGGTGTAAAGCCCTGAATTCATAATACCGCTATCAACTTTGGTAGTTAACTTATATTTACCCTTCCCAGTGAGCGGTACTAAATCCTGTCGGCTGTATAGCGGAGAAATGCATATACCGGGCTGATTGAACTGGTAGTTAAAGTGCATTGACATAATCGCCTTCTCCTTCAGATCAAGTTCAATTTCAAGTTCAACGGCTATTGGATCGTTCATTGTAAATTCTTCCTTCACATCATCCGTTCCTGTGATTCTGGCCGAGATAAGTTTAATTCCATTTTCCCCCCACCCATTGCGATTGATAAATTCTTTAGAGTGTTTAATCTCCTGTGCAGAATAGCTGACGGGTTCCGCTTGTTTTAATTCTGGATTCAAGTCAGTTGGCTTAACGGTATCGTGTAAAATCTGTTCCACATATTGTTCAATAATATCGGATACCGGACCTTTTGCTATCAATTTTCCCTGGTTCATATAAATAGCTGTGTTGCAGCTTGAAGTAACGAAAGACAGACTGTGGCTGGCAATTAAAGCCGTTTTGCCCTTGCGGCAAATCTCCATGATCTTTTTTAGGGTCTTCTCGGAAAAGGCGATGTCACCCACTCCAATAACTTCATCAATCAACAGAATGTCAGCTTCAAGGTGAGTGATAGCAGAAAATGCCAGTCGCACGAACATCCCGCTGGAGTAGTATTTTACGGGCCTTTTCAAAAAATCCCCCAGTTCGCTGAATGCAGCTATCTCGGGAAGCTTGGCTTCAATTTCTTTCTTACTGAAGCCAAGGAGGCTTCCTGCGAGGAAGATATTTTCTATTCCCGATAGATCCTGATGCATGCCGGTTCCAATTTCAATCACCGAGGCTACTACTCCGTTAAAAGTGATCGTTCCTGCAGTAGGTTTCACTATCCCGCATAACAATTCAAGCAAAGTAGTTTTGCCGGCTCCGTTTTTTCCGATCAAGCCGCACATCTCGCCTTCCTTCAGTTGAAATGATATGTCGTTTACAGCAGTGACGTAAGAATCGTTACCTGCCTGAAAGATATTCCTTGCACTCTTATCTCCCATTTCAAATACCTTCGTAAGTCCTTCAACAACAACAACTGGACGATTCATTTTATTGGGATTGTTCAGTTCAAAAAAATTAACCACGAAGCTATTTTAGACTTCTGATTTGAAGCCTGCGCTTAACATAATTATCAATTGGCTGATTAAAGTATCGCAAGAGTATCATCGAAAAAATAATTGAGATTGAAAAAAAGGAGATCATCAGCAAAGCAGTATTTTGAATTTGCATAGCCTCAATACACTTAATGACAATGAAGTTAGAGATATATAGCGGATAGGTCAGCTGTCCCAAATAATTATCCGATTTATTCCTGGTTGTGGCAACCAATATTAATGGCATCGTTATGAAAAGCAGGGCATAGTAAAATCTTTGTTTGTGAAAGTCACGGGCAGGAATAGCATCATAAATGCACGTCAACGCCACTATAAAAACAAATATCACAAATCCGATTTTTTGATAGGCGGATAATTTGTCAGAATAATTAAGGTATATTCTTCCCGAGAGCATTCCAAAAATAAAGAACACAAACTCGAATGGCAGAAAATGGTATATCCAGGGCTCCATATTGTAGCCCATATTATAAGCAGCAAATCTTGCCCCGATTAAGATCAGCGCTATAATAATCAGCC
>CAYOYI010000192.1:0-7714 GCA_964408105.1 uncultured Chitinophagaceae bacterium
GCATTACATTTATGTTTCTGGTGATGGTTCGGGAAGCGGTGGGGTCTGGGAAAACCGAACAGCATTCCTGCCGGATTACGACTGCCGCGAATTTTACACTTTCATTTTCGGCACTTATGATTCACAGAATTCCTACAACATGGCCATTGCTGTGAAGCCTGATGACGAGAATACAGTTTTCATTGGCGGGATTGACATTCACCGCTCTACCGATGGATTCACGAGTTTCAACAATATAGCTTGGATCGGAGGATATCAGTGCGATACTGCAACTCCCTCAAACTATATTTATCCCAACCACCATCCTGACCAACATCTTTTTCTTTTCTCACCAAATGATCCCAATGTTTTGTTCACTGCCAGTGATGGAGGAATTCATAAAACAATCAATTGCCTAGCACCTACCGTGCAGTGGCAAAGCCTCAATAATGGTTATGTAACCAGCCAGTTCTATACGGTTGCTTTTGAACAGGGTAATTCCGCAAGTGATATTCTCGTGGGTGGAATGCAGGATAACGGTACTTTTCTCACTAACTCAACCAATCCCCAACAACCGTGGGCTCATGTTTTTTATGGTGATGGCGCGTACTGTGCAATCACTGAAAGCGCAACCAACTATTATCTTTCGTGGCAGACCGGAAAGGTTTTCAAATTCGAAATTGATGCCAGCGGGAATGTTCTTGGAAAAACCAGGATAGACCCCATTGGAGCTTCAGGCTATAGGTTCATCACTCCTTTCATTCTTGATCCAGCGGATGACAAGGTTATGTACCTTGCTGCCGGAAGATATTTATGGCGAAACAGCAACCTCGATTCGATCCCGGTCATAAATGATGAATACAATGCAATCGTGACGAACTGGTTGCGAATTAATGTAAGCAACGTAGGAACCGGAACGATTTCCAACCCGGCTTTTATTTCTTCTTTAGGAATGTCGGCATCGGATAACAACCGTATTTATTACGGAACCACAAACGGGAAGATGCATCGTCTCGACAGTATAGTTACAACACCTGTCAGAACAGAAATTACTGATACGTCATTTCCTGCAAATGCTTATGTAAGCTCGGTTGCAGTAAATCAGAAAGATAGCAAAGAGCTTCTGATCTCATTTTCCAACTATAATGTAAAAAGCATTTTTCATTCATCTGATTATGGCAACTCATGGACAGAGGTAAGTGGCAATCTTGAAGAAAATTCTGACGGAACCGGTGACGGCCCCTCAGTTACCTGGGTTGAAATCGCAAATTTGGATGACACCCTGATTTATTTTGCAGGCACCACAACCGGGCTTTACTCAACAACCTCACTTGACGGCAACTCAACCCAATGGCAACAAGAAGGCCACAGCACGATTGGAAATGTCATCATCAATATGGTTAAATCCCGCAGCTCTGACGGTCTTGTTGCGGTAGCAACTCACGGCAATGGGATTTACTCAACTCGATTCGGAGAACAAACATCGGTCAGTCAATTAAGTGTGAATAAGATTCCAATGACCTGCTCTCCCAATCCATTTTCAGAATTTACCAGGTTGGAATTCAGCCTGAAAGAAAGCATGCCAGTAAAAATTTTCGTTTACAGCACTGACGGCACGCTTGTAAATATCATTAGCGATGAACATTTACCGGGTGGAAATCACTCCTTTCGCTGGGACAGAAAAGATTTCAAGGGCAACCGGTTGCCTTCTGGATTTTATGTGCTAAGCCTTAAAGGTGACAACTTAAGCAGTTCAACGAAACTACTTGTGTTGTAAGAGCTAAAGGAGCTACTCTTTTCCTAAAAACAATTTTGATGTGAACGTTTTCACCGGAGTAGTGATCTTCACAAAGTAAACAGCCCGGGATAATGCAGGTACTGAAATCTGATGTGTTCCTCCGGAGGCAATCCTTGTTTCAAAAAGTTTCTTTCCGGCTACATCATAAACATTGAGCACCGAAGATTCTGAGTGGCTAAAGAGAAATTCAACCAGAACCCTGTTTTCATTGCCGATTATATTAATCCCAACTTCGTCAGTATTGCTGCCTGCTCCGGTGGTAGTTCCCGGAGTAAATGGGGCTGTTTTATTTTCTTTTACCACAAGTGAAGAAACAAACTCATCCGAACAGTCCGTGTTCCAGGAGCTAAGTGAAATTTGGTAGGTTCCGGCTTGTGAATAAGCATGATGAGGATTTGAAGTATTGCTTTCAACGTATCCATCTCCGAAATCCCATTCGTTGAAATCAGACCCTGAAGACAGATCGGTGAAATAAATTTCAGTGCCTGTGAAAATTTCCCGGTTAACACGATCATGCGAATAGTTTGACTGCGCTTGTTTCATTTCAGCAATGTTGACTTGCTTTAAAACAGTGTAGTTATAGTCGTCAATCAATTCCAGTGTGTAATCTCCACCTGCAAGAGCGATGTTCAATGTCCCTGAAATATTGTTGCCTGAATTCACTACCACACCGTTCAAATCTTTGATAACATAATCCCAGCTATAACCTCCATACTGCGAGATAGTTAGTTCTCCCGGAGTTCCATCACAATCCTGAATAGTAGTTTCAAATTCCAGAGGCGGATAAAAGTGAAGTAAAAATCGTCCGTCAAATGTCCCGGCTGCGCTACTGAAAGCGTAAGAAGAATCCAAACGAAGATTTGTAAACGTTCCGGTTTGAATATCTTTCAGGATCACGACAGCCGTTTCGTCAAGGCCTTCAATAGTTTTCAGAGAGATCGTATGAGTTCCTGCAATGTTGGTTTTAAACCCAAGAGGAACAATCTTATCCATGGTAAGTTTAGAAAACGATTGAATTGCATAATCACCACCATTCAGCTTCGAATATAAAGCGATACCTGCATTGCCTATGAGTTTTTTCGCATCATAGAGTAAATCAAGACCATCGTCAGCATCTGGCAGGAATGCAATGAGCGTTTCATTATAATCGCTGTCGGGATTCGTGATATTTATCCAAAGGCGGTCTTTAGGTGCCAGACGGAAAAACGAGTTATTCTCGGTTGTCCGCATGGTGTTGTCGAAAAGGAGAGGCAGCGTGCCATCAGCGATTTTCTCGACAAAGAAGCTTTGTCCGGATGCAATATTGCCCTGGAAGATCGTGCCGCTGTTATATCCGGCTACCAACCCCGCACCATTCCAAACGGCATAATCCTGCGATGTATTCCACCCGATGCCGCCCGATCCATCATCATCCCAGAAATATAAGGCGCCTGTGATCACTCCGCTGCCTGCCGGGCCATTCATGTCGAGGAATTTTTTACCGTCAAGCGCTGAAGGGAATGGATTCCCGACAAGATTGTATGGAACACTATTTTGCACTCCCGCATTTTTCCTGACCGCAGTTAAAACAGGCGTTGCCGTGGGCGCGCTGGTTGGAACTCCATTGAATGAAACCGTTCCTGCTCCTTTTGAGATATATCCAACTGCGGGCTGCATAATGCCGCTGGCCGACACCCATCCCATGCGCAAACCTTGTTCTGTAGTATCTTGCGCATTTGCCGGATTATAGTAATACGGCTGGCTGCCAATCGTACTCACATTGGCATTTTGAACAGGTGATGACCAGAAATTAAATTTTTGAGGATTGGAACTGCCGGCTCTCTTTACTATCACATTTCCGGCAACATTACCTTGCTGTCCTCCAGGAGTATTAGGCCCATGCATCAGCGAACCACCCGATTCGATGGTTAATTTATTATTTGTGATTAATGTTGATCCGTCCATCACGCTGATAATTCCATTGGCTGAAACCGCATCAATAATTTCAAGTGTAGAATTATTATCAAGTTCCAGATCATAAAAAGTCAATGAGCCATTAATCTGCTGCGGACCAGTGCCGTTGAAAATCACTTTGGATGTTCCCGGCTGGAACGAGCCGGAGCTTTTAACAAAGTTTCCTTTGATATGAATAACCGGAGAAATTCCTCCGACCGAAGCCGTGACAAATGATCCGCCATTAAGGATAAGCGAAGTAGTAACCGTAAGATCACTTCCGGGCACCACAGTCATTTCACTTCCCGGGTCGAGCACCAGTGTAGCGATCTCTACATCTCCAGCGTAATTCGAAGGATAGTGCGGCCTGCCATTGGGAATAGTAACATGAGCATTAACATCCGGCACTACATAGTTGCTCCAGTTCAAAGGATTATTCCAGTCTGTGGATGAATTACCGGTCCAGACAAAAATCCCATTGGATACAGTTGAAACTTTCACCACCAACGGAGCAGATCTGATCGTAAGCTGAATAGAACCTGAATTGTACGTTGGCTTACTGACCAATTCCCCTGTGTAACTCTGCCCGGTTATGGTCCACGCTGAGTCGGGCTGAAGGCTGGTAGTGAGGTTTACTTGTAATGATGTATTATCATCCCCTTCAATTGGCCTCCACGCAACAACATGGGTTGGGTTATTATCCTCATCACCAAACAAATAGATCCAGGCATTGTCATCTTCACGCAAAACATCCAGAAAGTGCGCATCGCCCAAAAGGTGAACGAAAGAATGGAATGAGCGATAAGCCTGTTTCTCATCATGGTTGGGCGGGTTACCTTCCAGACCGGAGCGGCTGTATAAATTTCCGCTGCCCTGGTTGCCATAGAAATACCAGGTGACACGATCAATTCCAAGACGCATGAACATCATCGCGCCACGCACCGCGTAGAGCGCCTGCTCATTTTCGGAAACACACTCGCCAAAACTGCATCCCTCTCCCACTCCGTCACTATCCCAGCCCCATTCCGATAAATAAATTTTCTTTCCCGGCATGTTCGCATCTCTGAAACGAATATCATTCACCGCAGCACGCATCTCTGACTCAGGATGCTCCGGATTCACTGCAATTCTCTGCCCATTATCATCAGTGGTGTAACTGTAGTGATGAATATTAATGCCATCCACCAAAGCTGCCTGAGCTGGAGTAAGGCGGGCTCCCATATAATTGCCGCCTGAGGCATTTTCTGTTCCGGGATCATTTGACTGTAAAGCGCAAGGCAATACTTTTAATGCAGGATCAGCAGCTTTGGCTCCCTGCAACATCCCGTCAAACACGGTTAGATAAAACCATGCGGGATATGTCCAGGGCTCGTTTCCAATTTCAAGAATATCAACCAATCCGTTGCCATTTGTCGGGCCGAAATGGTTGGCGAATGTGTATCCATAGTTGTATGCAGCTCCATACGGATCATCCCAGTTCGCCATTCTTGTTTGCGGAATCCATTCATTAAACTGGATGCTGGCCTGAACCTTCAGACCCCGGTCATTCCAGGCGAGATATTCCCTGTCCCAATCAAGCCACCACAGGGCTAAACCAAAAGGCATGTTTGCGTAATCTGCAGTGTCGTCCGGATCATCAATATCCCAGTGCATGTTGTGGTAATTGCGGGCGTGGGTGGCGATCTTATTGAAACGCGTGGCTCCCTGGCCCTGAACAATTGAATTCGTGTACATGTTGTGCCCCCAACCCCAGATGCCGTTCACCCCAAGGATATCCCTCACAGTGGCGCCATGCGGCTTAGGTGCAGGAAAAGGGCCAAACGGACCATTCTTATCGAACACGCGCACTTCCCACACAAATCCCTTGGCATAGTCAACCTCGAATAAAGTATGCTCGATCTTCACGTAACGTGTATTCACCTGAACCGGTGGGCGAGTGATGATGGGAAGCAAAGCATCGGGATTAACCGTGCCGGCAAGCGACCAATTGACGTTGTCGGTGCTCAGGTATATTGCGGTGGCAGTAGCATTACCGTTTGACCAATGACGCGTTTCGATGTAACCAACCTGCCTGGTTTGCCCAAGATCAACGGTTAAATATTCGGTAGGTTGTTTTGACATTGCGGCTACTTCAAAAACTGAAAAGCGCGCGGTCGAGATAAGCTTGATAGATTTTACGGAAGTAAGCAAAGGTGAAAACTTCTTTACTGCAAAGTTGTCCGAGGGGGCAACAAGTGTGGAAATAAGCGTAGAATCACCGTTTTGATGATAGGCATATATCTGTATTGGGCTGCTGACTCCGCATTTCACCGACAAGGTTCTGATGCTGACCGGAGAGTTAAAAGCGTATTTGATCCACGCATTACCACCGGCTATGTTGATCGAAGTGACTGTTGAAGGATTACCATCGGTAGTGTTTGCAGCATTGACAAGTCCTGAGTTTGTGCACTGTGCCGTGGAACCCATCCCTAAAAATATATTCAGGTCAGGCCTGGTAAAATAACCTTGAGGCAACGCAGGAGTGCTCCCACCGGATTGCCAGGAAGTATTGTTGTTCCCGTCAATCGCCAGATTTCCGGTGCCGCCTGAAGAGGTAATTACGGTGGCATTTTTTGTAAAAGACGCAACCACCCCTGCATCCGGGTTCCATTGAGAAAAGACACTTTGGGAAATAAAGACAACACTAAGGCAAAGCAGGTAGTTTTTTATCACAGACTACAGGTTGATAGATTAAACTATATTTAAATAGATTGGTCCGACTACGAATTTAATGAAAAGCCAAAGCGGGCTGCGAAATTCATGGAAATAAGGCTCTGCTGTTTCAACACTTTTTTCCACATTGGATCAACATCAGCAAAACCTACCTAACAACACAAATCCTTCGGGTAAGCGCCCCCTCTGAACCCAGACACTTGATAAAATAAATTCCGGAAGGCAGGTCCTTGACATTGATGCTGATTTGAGGCAACCCGGTTTCAGTATCAAGCACTTGCTTACCCAAATGGTTTAACAGAATAACTTCCTGCGGGATAAACTGCTCAAATCTCATGGTTAAGAAGTCTCTTACCGGATTTGGTGAGATTGTAAAATATTCTTCTAAATCATTCTGACTAATTCCCGTTCCCATGATCGTCACATTCTGGCAAGTCGTGTCAGATTCGCAAGCGTTGGTAACAGTCAAACATACGCGGTAAATACCCGGAGCATTAAAAGTGTGGCTTGTGCTGATGCCGGTCGCTGTGCTTCCATCATCAAAATCCCATGAGAAGGAACCGGTTCCGGTAATTGTAGAAACAGAAAAGTTGTAGCTGTTTCCGGTGGTGTTTGTAATGGTGAAACTGCTTGAGATAGGGTTGCACATCTGGATGATGTTTTTGGAAGTATCCGCATCACATAATCCGTAAGCCACCAGCACCACATTATAATTTCCTTCTGCGGCATAAGTGTGAGAAGGATTTTCTGCAACGCTGGAATCTCCATCGCCAAACAACCATAGCCATGAACCTCCGGTGGAGAGATTATTGAATTGCACGTTCAATGCCGATCGCGTCCAGCTAAAGTTACTGGTGACAGATGGATTGATCACAATGGTCTTTTCATCCTTGCAATTGGCAGACCATCCTGAGACGTTAACCGAAAGCGTAACATCATAATCCACACCTGCAGTGAAATTATGTGAGGTATCAAAGATCAGCTCAAGCGGTGAGCCGTCATCATAGTTCCAGATATTAATCAGATTCGGTGTATTGTTATAAATAAACTGGTTGTAGAACTTACTTTGAATGATCGGATCTGTGGTAAGGTTCGTAAATTCTACGGTCCCACCGCTCAAAATGCAATTGGTGTCGGCAGTAAAGTCTGCAGTGATATCATAAGACACCATTGGCTGGATCATGAAATCCGCATCAAATGGGACACCGCCAACATTGATCTGGTATGAATGAAGCCATGTGCCGCCAATGTTTGCCCTAGCTAGCCATTCCTGCTGGCCATCGAGAGAATCAT
>CAYOYI010000193.1:0-7704 GCA_964408105.1 uncultured Chitinophagaceae bacterium
CCATTCTCAATAACAAGTATCTGCTGATTTGTAGAAGGTTGAATGATTGATTGCCTGTTACCGCCTGGCCATATCACCACCAGGCTATCTATTGTGTTGTAGCTGTTCAACCCAAAGTGCGCAATGCTGCTGTGTTGTGAGGCATGGCTTGATCCGCCATCAATCTCCCTGATAAATTTTCTTGCATTGGAATATAGTTCAATTCGAGAGCCGTAACCGTCACGGTTATTTTGAGTGCCCTGCACTTTCACCTTGAACCAATTCAAATTATTGCTAACGTCATTTCGGTACAGATGAGACCTGAGTCCCGGGGGAGCAATGTCGGTGGTGGTGACGACCACCATCATATCAAGATCACCATCATTATCATAATCTCCGGTGATGAAACCTCTTCCCACTGAGGAGTCGCTTACCCCTTCCATAATTGACACATCGGAAAACGTTCCGTTGCCATTATTCTTAAAAAGCCTGTCCGGATTTTTAGGAGAATTAAAGATGAATCCTGCCGATGGGATTAAACCATTACATACATAGAGATCAAGCCGGGTGTCGTTATCATAATCAAAGAACGCTGTGCCCCATCCTGAAGTAAATGTTGTGTCAACATAAGTATCTGCTACACCCGCTGAATCCGTTATATCTGCAAACGTTCCGTTGCCATTATTACGATAAAGCACATTTCTGCCGATGTTGGTGACATAATAATCTAGATCACCATCCTCGTCATAGTCACCAGTTGCTATACCCATTCCATAAATGGCGGCATTTGCGCCTGAAGAACTGCTGACATCGGTAAATGAATCTGCAGGATACTCATTTCTGTACAAAATATTTGGTGTCACCCATTCCCCGAAATCATTAGCCACATAAATGTCAAGATCATGATCGTTATCATAATCCGTAAATACTGCCGAAAGAGCCGTGCCGGTATTGTTTACTCCCAGCGCATCAGCGGATTCAGTAAAAGTATTATTGCCATTATTGATATAGAGATAGTCTGCGAATCCGGTATGGGAAAAGCCTATGACTATTCCTGCGCTATCCTTTATCAATCCCTGAGAATCAACATAGTTGGCAACATAAATGTCAAGTAATCCATCAAGGTTGTAATCACCCATTGTAGCAGTTACGCTCCACGCGCTATGTGTGATGCCTGCTGATTGAGAGATATTGGTAAAAGTTCCGTTTCCGTTATTGCGGAATAATAAATTAGGCCTCGTTTGTTCGAGTAGTGGCGGATTATCTCCCCAGGTGGTAACAAATACATCACGGAAACCATCATTATCAATATCGCCTGTAGTTACACCTGCAGTGGTAAAGAACTGTGTGATGCCAAAACCTGCTGCCTGCCCGACTTCAGTGAAAGTACCGTTTTGATTGTTTCGATAAAGCAGGTCACGGTTATATCCACCAACCATATAAATATCCAGCCATCCATCATTGTTATAATCAAAAAATGCTGCGCCACCGCCAATAAGATTATAGGAATAGGTATTAATTCCTGCTTGTTGACCAACTTCAGTAAAAGTCTGACTAAAGCCCATGCAGGTCGAAAAAATAAGAATGCCGGATAATTTTATCCTTAACATAGAAATTCAAGTTAGACCAAAATTTGTAACCCTTCTGTAAAAGGATTCCTGGTAAATCAGGCTACTCCATATTCAAGAAAGGGGTTTTGCTATCTTTGCAAAAAATAAAAAATCATGATTGACACTACTGTAAAATACAAGGTCAGGGATATAAATCTTGCGGATTGGGGCAGGAAAGAAATCAACCTTGCCGAGGCTGAAATGCCAGGCTTAATGGCGCTAAGGGAAGAATTCGGGAAAAAGAAACCGCTTAAAGGCGCAAGAATTGCAGGCTGTCTTCACATGACCATTCAAACCGCGGTTCTTATTGAGACCCTCGTTGAGCTTGGAGCAGAGGTTACCTGGTCATCTTGCAATATATTCTCTACACAGGACCATGCCGCTGCCGCAATTGCTGCCAAAGGAATTTCTGTATATGCATGGAAAGGGATGACGGAGGAGGAGTTTTATTGGTGTATCGAACAAACCCTTTTCTTTGGTGACGAAAGCAAACCTTTGAATATGATTCTTGATGACGGAGGTGATTTAACCAATGTGGTTTTGGACCGCTATCCTGAACTAGTGCAGCACATAAAAGGAATTTCAGAAGAAACCACAACCGGTGTTCACAGGCTTTATGAAAGAGTTAGAAAAGGCACCCTGCCGGTACCATGCATAAACGTGAATGACTCGGTTACGAAATCAAAGTTTGATAATAAATATGGTTGCAAGGAATCACTGGTGGATGCTATCCGCAGGGCAACTGACATTATGATTGCGGGCAAAGTAGCGGTTGTTGCAGGTTATGGTGACGTTGGAAAAGGTTCAGCCCAATCATTAAGAGGCGCGGGTGCCAGGGTGATTGTTACCGAGGCTGATCCTATCTGTGCGCTGCAAGCTGCGATGGATGGGTTTGAAGTGAAGAAAATGGATAATGCCGTAGGGGAGGTTGATATTGTTGTCACCGCAACCGGTAATTGCAATATCGTGGTTGACCGGCATTTCAAAAAGATGAAAGACAAAACCATCGTTTGCAATATCGGCCATTTTGATAATGAAATTGATATTGCATGGTTGAATAAAAACTTCGGCAAAACCAAGGAAAGCATTAAGCCGCAAGTTGATAAATACACTGTTGATGGCAAGGATATAATTGTGCTGGCTGAAGGTAGACTCGTAAACTTAGGCTGTGCAATGGGGCATCCGTCATTCGTAATGTCGAATTCATTCTCTAACCAGGTGCTCGCTCAAATTGAGTTGTGGACGAATCACAAAAAGTACGAGAACCAGGTTTACACATTACCAAAGCATCTTGACGAAAAAGTTGCAAGCCTGCATCTGGCAAAAATCGGAGTTGAGCTTGAATCGCTTACCCAGGAACAGGCGGATTATATTGGCGTGAAGAAAGAAGGACCCTTCAAGCCGGAATATTACAGATACTAATTTGCTAATTCGTTGATCACTGATTCGATAATAAATCTGCATTTCATCGAATCATCGAATCATCGAATCATCGAATTTCAAGTGACGCGCCTTTCTGTCAATGTCAATAAGATCGCTCTTCTTCGGAACTCACGCGGGGGAAACCTGCCCGATTTAATTCAGGTTGCGAAAGATTGCGAGCGTTTCGGAGCTCACGGTATTACAGTGCATCCCCGGCCGGATGAGAGACACATCAAATTCGATGATGTCACCGCTTTGAAGAAAGTGGTAAAAGGCGAATTTAATATTGAGGGTTATCCGTCAGAGAAATTTATCAGGCTCATCAAAAAGGTTAAGCCGCACCAGGTAACCCTCGTTCCCGACCCCCCGAATGCACTCACATCGAGCGAAGGCTGGGATACCATTAAGCACCAGCATTTTTTGAAACAGGTGATTGCCGACATCAAGCAGTTCGGCATTCGCGTTTCCCTTTTCATTGACCCGATTGCCCAGTTTCTTGAGGGCGCTGCCACTGCCGAGGCCGACAGGGTTGAATTCTATACCGGCCCTTATGCCAGTAACTTTCCCAATGATCCTGAAAAGGCAATTGTAAAATATGTGAAGGCTGCAAAGTTCTGCGACTCGCTCGGCCTTGAAATAAATGCAGGCCATGATCTCAATCTTAATAATCTTAAATTTTTAAAGAAGAAAATCCCTCAGATAAAAGAGGTTTCCATTGGTCATGCACTGATTGCCGATGCTTTATACTACGGGTTGGAGAATACAATTGGGATGTACTTGAATAAACTCAGGTAAATCTTGGAACATGATTCTTTCTCATGATAATTGACTTCTTTAAATACCCGTTGGTATTTCTGATTTACCCTTCAGTCCATTGCCCAACATTTATACATTTATTATTTTCGTTTGATGAGATCATCGCAATTTCTTTTCATCAGTGTTTTTTTTCTATTCGTCTTTACTGCCTGCAAACAAAAAACAAACGGGATTGATGAATCTGAAAATAATTCCTTTTATCCATCGTCAAAGCCGGGGGTTCGCTGGTTTTGGTTTGCCTCATTTATCAGGAAGCCGGATATTAAGCACCAATTGGATTGGGTCAAGAAAAATAATTTCGGAGGAGTTGAAATCATTTGGTTATATCCTTTATACCTGTACCAGAATCCCAAATCTCAGGAGTTCAGGCGTTTTTATGCTAAAGATACAACGGCTCAAAAGTGGCTCAGCCCGGAATGGTCGGAGGTGGTAGCTTACACAAAGTCTTATGCTGATTTAATAGGGCTGGCTTGCGATTTCGGTTTCGGCAGCGCCTGGCCGGCAGCCGGAATTAATATTGGCAAGGAGCATACCACGCAGATATATGGAGACACCTCCTTCCGGCAAAAGCTTGGCTTTTCATGGTCACATCCTGAATTCCAATACGTGGTGAATCACCTTGATAGCAATGCCTTCAACCTCTTTGCCGAACCTATAGGAAATGCTTTAAAAGAATCGTTGAAAGGATCAAAATCGGCAATGTTCATGGATTCATGGGAGATAAAGCTCAACTCGAAGAACAAAATATGGACTCCGGGTTTTGAAAATACTTTTCAGAAAAACTTTGGTTACGATATCATTCCATATATGGAAGCCGGCCTTGACTCCTTTCCGGATGTCCGTTACGACTATATGCTCCAACTGGATGAATATGTCACAGACGGGTTTTATAAACCTTTAGTGAAAAAATGCAGGGAGTTAGGCGCATGGTCGCGTGTTCAATGTCTGGCAGCTCCGATGGATGTGATGACTCCTTATGGCATGGTGGATATTCCCGAAACGGAATGTATGCTGAACAACCCAAGATACGCAAGGATTGTAAGCTCTTCAGCTTGTCTCGCTTCCAGAAAACTTGTTTCCAGCGAGACGTTTACCTGCATGTATGGATTTCCCGCTACATATCTGCGCCAGGAGCAAACTGCCGATCTGAAGATGGTGGCGGATGCGATGTTTGCCCAGGGAGTGAATCACCATTTTTATATTGGCATGCCCTACAATCCCATAGGCTCTGACACCGTTGAATTTTTTGCTACCTGCTATATCGGACCTAATGGGAGTTTGACTCCTGAATTACCAGCGTTGAACACCTACGTGGAGAAGGTGGCAGGTATCCTGCAAAAAGGAAAGACTTACAGTGATGTAGCTGTGTATATTCCGTATGAAGATGGGGTAATGAAGGGAGCGTACCCCCCTGAAAGGCAGCGTGTATGGGTGTGGGGAGAATATGAATTGAGGTATGTTTATCCTGCTGACGAACTGGAAGGGTATCATCCTTTATGGATCAACCGGCACTTTCTGGATCAGGCTGATTTCGTAAATGACAAACTGGTGGTTGGGGATGCGCAATTCTCCACGCTTTATATTGATGTGGAATACATGGATGTTCGTGCCCTAAGGCGGGTGTTGCAATTGGCGAAAAAGGGTCTGCCTGTTTGCTTGAAGCGCTCTCCCCAACAACCGGGAAAAATAAAATCAGAGGATTATGCAAACCTGCTTAATGAACTTACTTCATTGAAAAACGTCACACAAGATTTTAAGCAGGTCATTAATCATCCTCCACTAATTCAGGGAGACAGCATTCCGGAATATTGGTGCAGAGTTGGTAATGACGGCACGCATTATCTTTTTCTCGCACAGTGGCATTCAAAAGATTTACAATACCCGGTTTACTCCGGACAGTCCTTTATGAATCAATCGGTCTTCAGGGAGTTGACCCTCCATGTGAATGGGAAAACCATAAAGCAAAATTTTGAATTCAAACCTTATCAATCCCTAATGCTCAAAATTTCTCCTTCCGGGAAATTTGAGTACATGGACATTACCTTCATCCCAAAAGACCCGATTATTCGTCCAAGAGAAAAACAAAGAACTTATTTTTAAACTTCTGTAAAAACTTAAAAGCTGCAAAGTATTGGAACAGAGTTTACATTTTTTGCGGGTATTGATTTTCCTCTGTTATGCAGTTGCCGGTCAAAATCCCCTGTTTGCCCAGGACTTCAATATCTTTGATTTTGGTGCCATCGCAGATGGCAAAACAATGAACACGCGCAGCATCCAATCTGCTATTGATGCTGCAAATACAAATGGTGGCGGTAGGGTGGTGATTCCGAAAGGACGTTTTCTCTCCGGCACTGTTCTTTTAAAATCCAAAGTCGAATTGCATTTAATGGAAGGAGCGGTATTGTTAGGCAGCACAGATCCAGCGCATTACATAAAAATAAGCAGATGGATGGCAATCGTTTTAGCTGATAATCAGGAAAACATAGCTATTACCGGAAAAGGAGAAATTAACGGGCAGGGGCGCCAACTTGCTTTGCATATTGACAGCCTGTTTTATGCCGGGCAAATGGATAGTTTCGACTATAATTTCGTTGAGATGAGACCGAAAGAACGCATGCGCCCGCAGCTGATTGAATTTGCATATTGCAAGAATGCCGAGGTCAGAGATATAACTCTGAAAGATGCAGCCTGTTGGGTGCAAACCTATGACAAGTGTGAGAACCTCGTTATCGACAACATTACGGTTATCAGTGATGCTTATTGGAATAATGACGGCATAGATATCGAAGACAGTAAAAACGTGCGTATCACGAATTGTTTTGTCAACTCGGCCGATGATGGTATTTGCCTGAAATCTTACTCCACAAAGCACTATTGCGACAATGTTTATATAGCTAACTGCACGGTGCGCTCAAGCGCCAGCGCAGTCAAGTTTGGTACCGGTTCTAAGGGAGGTTTTAAAAATGTCACCATTGAGAATATCAAGGTCTATGACACCTATCGTTCAGCCATTGCCATCGAATGTGTTGACGGTGGGGCTTTGGAGAATGTTATGGTGAATAACATTCAAGCAGAAAATACGGGTAACGCCATTTTCATCAGGTTAGGAAAAAGAAACCAAACAGGTCCTGCCGGAACATTGAAGAATGTAACAATCAAGAACATGAAAGTGCAGGTGCCATTTGAACGACCCGACTACGAATACGAAATCCGGGGGCCATCACTTCATTTCTTTCACAATACATTTCCCTCATCGATTACAGGTATTCCCGGACATCTCGTAGAGAATGTTACCCTCGAAAATATTGAAATCAATTATCCCGGAAGAGGCAATAACGGAATGGCTAATATGCCCCTTTCACGACTTGATGAAGTCCCGGAGCAAGTGGCTGATTACCCGGAGTTTTCAATGTTCAGAGAATTGCCGGCTTGGGGTTTATATGTGCGCCATGTGAATGGGCTCACTATGAAAAATATTAAACTCGGTATTGAGGCGCCAGATTACAGGCCTGCTCTGGTTTTTGATGATGTTCGAAACCTTGATATTAAGTTGATGACCATTCAGGGGGAAAGCAAACCCACACATATCATTCTGCACAATACAGAAAATGTCAACATCGACAATGAGCAGGCAGTATTGAAAATGTAGAAGACTGGCGCAATGAATAAGCTTAGATTTCTGACGATGCTCTTTATCATTTCTTTCCGCTGTAGCCGGAACGATACCAACATTAAGGAATCGGATTCACCGCAGCCATGCGCATTAAAGCATTCGTCAGAATCAGCAGGAAAACCCTACAGTGCTATCAAAGGAGCATTACTCGGTAGCCGTTTTCATTCTCTTGAGGAATTAAAATCCGTAATCGGGATTGAATAT
>CAYOYI010000194.1:0-6969 GCA_964408105.1 uncultured Chitinophagaceae bacterium
TGACTTCTTCAAAATTTCTTGCTTTAATCTTACCGGAACAAATCTAAAGGCGTACCAATTTCGCCACTCCATCACATTGTCTCGTAGCGCTCATTGCAGAAGTTAAGTACTTATTTAGTTGTCATGCCGGATGCTTTTTGTCCTTCCCGCGAAAGCGGGATCCCGTCTTTTCAGAGCGAAACTCCGCGAAGCGAAGAATCTCACCTTCGTATTCAATCTGGGGGCCTGGTATAGCTTGGAACTGTAAAAAACATAATCTAGGATAACTGAACCATACAAATCTCAAAAGGTGCAGCTTAACAGCCTGAAAATGGGGGATAACTGAACCTTTTAGAAGATGAGGTTCTGGTATGATGAGTTGGCGAAAACCTTTGACAACGGTAGTAACTCTTTCCCAAGCGAACCAACGGACAAACCAAACGACTACCTGAACCACCGACACTGGTGACAATTCCGGCAACGCTCATACCAACGCTGCGGTTTTAAAAATTTTTGCCCACCCGCATTTTTTAAAAACAATTTTATGGCTTACCCACATTTTGCACATTTGCCTTTGCCTGCAACGCTAAATGCCAACGGAGGCAAAGTCAAAAGAGCAAAATCTGCCCACGCCTCCAAAACCAGAAATGTAGCTGAACCTTATTTCTTCTCTGAAATTGTTTTCCAGGACTGTACGGACTTGATACTTGTCCTCCTGCTGCTCAATGGTTTCAATTTGTACTTTGCGCGTGTCATACTTCTTACATAGCTCAATCAACTCATCATCAGATTTCTGTCCGCAGCTTCTAAGTTCTCTGAATGAACCATGTTCTTTGTAATAGCTAATTACTTGATCTATCGTCATGAGTTCGTTAAAACGGCAAATATTATAAGACCTCATTGACAGATAGTCGTTGTAAATACAATCCTCAATAGGTATGTCATTCTCCTTCATCAATTCAAAAGTAATAAAGGTTCAAATAATTCAATAAGTAACCGTCTCAAAACGTTTGACCTAAACTAAAATCTCCGCTTTTGCTAACTTTACTCAAATTCAAATAAAATGATGACTATTATCCGTTTGAAACCGGAGGAACTTACAGAAGCCTTCTTCAAAAAATTGAAAGGTTGGGTAAAACAAACCAACCGCCTTGAAATCAAGATTTCTTCTGTTCAGGAAGATACAAATAACCTCACTGACGAAGAAATCCTCAGCCGGAGCGCAGAAATCAATGCAGGGGGAGGACGGACATTTACAATGAAAGAGTTTGAGGCCTATATCCGCAGCGACTTTCCCCGTAAATGAAAATTATATTTTCCTCCAAGGCACTCGAAGAGCTTGCTTCTTATCGTACATCTCAGCCTAAGTTGGCCTTCAAAGTTCTCGAACTGATTCAGGAGATTGAAAAACATCCGTTTGAGGGACTTGGAAAACCCGAACCGCTCAAAGGCAATCTTAAAGGTTTTTGGTCAAGAAGAATTTCCGATGAACACAGGTTGGTTTACTCCGTTCAGAAAGATGAAATACATGTTGTAACCTGTAAGTATCATTACGAAAACATCTAAGGACAAATAGCATACGCGACAAAATCACGCACAGTTTGCAAGCTCCCGCAAATCAATAGCACCGCTTGCAAAAAGAGCGTGATTTTCTGCCAACCCAAGAAAAATTGTTTTTAAAAAATCTGCCTTGCTGAAAAAATTTTAAAACTCAACCTGCATGGCAACCCGTAACAGAGTTCATCACAACTGGACAGTTTTGTACTCCGGGACAACAGTTCCCGTCTGACAACAACGTACATTGACACAGTAACTTTATGACAACTTAACGAGGGACGTAAAGGTATTTCGCTAACAGGGCTGCAAAGAAAATGGCGCGTGAAATCGGTTGGTTGAGTGGTTACTGTTCAGTTCGTTTTGAAACCACATTGAAGATTTTTACTTTTAATCCGCCACTTGCTTTGCAGCCAGAAACGTTACCTAATCCATAAATAATTATGCGGGCCCTTTTTATAGATGAGGTATGCGCCCAGAGATGTGAAGATTGAAAAAGGAAAAGCAGAGCCCACGCCAAGAGGAGCAATTGCTATAAGAAACAGGATAGCACCCGCACATGCAAGCTTCACCCACACGCCCTTAAGCAGCATGCCGATGGAGATCATGAGCTGCCCTGATGCCACGAGCAGTATCAGCGGGGTAATGTGCTCACTGAACCATCCGGTGATGAATTTGCTGTAAAGCGGGATAGCCATGCCGGCATATTCGAGATATGCTTCAGGCGTGTTGAGCGCTATGGTTGAGTTCATCCATGAAGCCCAGCCGAAAAGCAAAGCAAAAAGCAGCCGCCCGAGGCGCGGCAGTTTCCATGAGGCGAGCAGGATGAGCAATGCAGCGACCTGCGAGATCGTGTAAGGGACAATATATTCCTGAAGTTTTTCCATAAGAAATTTAGTGGCACTTGACGCTGCCCTCGGTGGTGATCTTCGGGCTTAAATAAGGAATCCCGAGATTCATTCCGCGAACAATGAAGAGGCAGGCGAACAAAATGAAGAATGCAGGAGTAAGTTTTTTAAAGAGGTTCCTTGTTTTCACATTCACGATGCTGCCGAGCGTCGAAGTGATGAACATCAGCGGGAAAGTGCCCAGTCCGAACAAAGCCATATAAATAGCTCCATTGGCTACGCTTCCGGTAGCAACCGAGCCAACAAGACCGAGATAAACAAAACCGCAAGGCAGGAAGCCGTTCAGCAGGCCGATCAAAAAAAGCGAGCTTTGTCCATTGGTATTTAGCAGCTTGCCAAGGTTTTGTTTGATCAGGTTATTGAATTTCATCAGCACGGGAAGCCGCAGGAAATTACTCTCGAGATTGACGGAGAAAAATGCAGCGATCAGCAGGAGTATTCCAAGTATGATAGAAATCGCCTGCTGAAAACCCGCAAGCGCGATAGCTTTTCCAAATAACCCAAAGACCGCACCCAGCAGAGCATAGGTAGCTATTCTGCCGAAGTTGTAAAGCGCCCTGCTTGTCACCATATTGATGCGCGTGCTGAAATTACCCGGCAATGCGAGCGCAATTGGGCCGCACATCCCCACACAGTGAAAGCTTCCGGCTATCCCAATCACAAACGCTGTCCAGAGATAATCTGTTTGGATCATTGAATGATCAATGGCTTTTCGTCAAAGTATTCCGCTTCACCCGACTTCCATTCCACTTGCACACGCCACAATCCTTTTTGCAATGAAGTGGTAGAGACATCCTGAAACATATCCTCATTTGGCTGAATGGCAATCTTAACATCCTTTCCTGCATCTGACGGGCGATACAGTAATATCTCCCCACTCACAGCTGAGAAGGATTTCGGGAAACTGACACGAACAGTTTTATTGCTCATCTGCTCTATGTTCAGCTTCTGAGCAAGCGATGCGCTGTTGTTCATTTTATCAATGCGCTGCTGGTATTCGATCTCCTCCTTGTAATAATTTTTCGTTACAAGGCTGAAGTCTTCCGAGCTTGATCTATATACAAGAAAAAGCATGAACACCACGAATGAGCAGTAAAGAATTGCAACCCTGTAGCCCCAATTGAGTTTCATAATTTTCTATTTGAAAGGTCCGAGAAAATTTGTTTTCACCTCGTCAATCAGTTTTTCTCCGCTGTACACTTCAATCACTAATTGCGTTTTCCGCTCGGTTAATTTTTCCTTCGGGATATCAACAAAGAATGCGCCTTTAGCCATTCCCTGCTCAGGCGCCTTAAGCTCAAGGCCCACCATGCGGATAGATCCTTCAGGTGATTTTAATTTCAACTCAACAGGAATTGGTTTGATGGTTTTGTTTACCACTTCAATGTTATAGAGGTTCGAAATTTTATCTCCCTCAACTTCCTGGTAGAGCATACCCGGTACCCTGAGAATAGTTGTTTCAACATCAGCCCGGCTGCCAAGAGAAAATCCCAAGATCACAACCAGCAAGGTGAGCACAGCCGAATAAGCAATGATCCTTGGTGTCAGCCTGAATTTTGTTTTGCTGGCGATGCCATTGTATGAATCATAGCGGATGAGGTTCTTCGGAAGATTTACCTTCTCCATGATCTCGTTGCAGGCATCAATGCAGGCCGTGCAGTTAACACACTCCAGCTGGGTACCATTGCGAATATCAATGCCGGTTGGGCAAACTCTTACGCAAAGCCCGCAGTCAACGCAATCGCCATTGGTTCTTTGCTCCTCCTTTTTTATTTTTCCCCTTGGCTCGCCCCGTTCAAAATCATATGCAACTACTACGGAATCCTTATCAAGCAATACGCCCTGCAATCTTCCATAAGGACAAACCACAAGACACATCTGCTCCCGGAAAAAGGAAAAGTTGAAATAAAAAACACCTGAAAAGGCAACAACAGCAACAAACAAGCCCCAATGCTCAGCAGGCGGATGAGTTACAATTTTTGAGAGTTCATCAACGCCTATGATGTAGGCGAGAAAAGTGTTGCCGATCAAAAATGCAATCGCAAAAAAAATGAAATGTTTTGTGGTTTTCTTCAGGATCTTTTTTTGAGTCCAGGGTGCTTTGTTCAGTGAACGTTGTTCATTCGCATCGCCTTCTATCCAGTATTCAATTTTCCTGAACACCATCTCCATGAATACTGTTTGCGGGCATGCCCATCCGCAAAACACCCTGCCAAAAACCACTGTAAACAAAACAATAAAGACAATAAACGTGAGCATCGCCAGAACGAACAGGAAAAAATCCTGCGGCCAGAAAGTGAGTCCGAAAATGATGAATTTTCTTTCCAGCACATTGAACAGCAGGAGCGGCTGTCCGTTAACCTTTATGAAAGGTGCAGCAAACAGGAACGCAAGGAGGAAGAAGCTTACAATGGTTCTGGCATTATAAAGCCTGCCCTCAGGTTTTTTGGGATATATCCATGCGCGGTGCCCCTTTTCATCTATTGTCGAGAGCTTATCCCTGAAAGTGGTTTCCGACTTGACATCATTATTCATTACAGGTTACATGATTCATTTAAAGCGAAGAAGCTTCAGGGACATATTTTTCACCTTCAGGCTCCTTCGCATTGGGAGGATTTGTGCCTTGCAGTGTCAGAATGTAACTGGAAACTTCCTGCATCTGACGCGGGCTGAGCTGATCCTGCCAGGAGATCATGGCTTTACCCTGTACGCCATACTTTACAGTTTTAAAAATATCCTTTATGCTTCCACCGTGAATCCAATAATCATCCGTCAAGTTAGGCCCAAGTGTTGCCTTTCCCTCTCCCAATGATCCATGACACGGAACGCAAAGATTGGTGTAAACCTTTCTCCCGCTTTCAAGTTCAGACGAAGCGGTAAGGGCAACCACCGAGGTTTCATTCACAAGGTTGGAAGCCTCTTCCAGGTAAGCCATTCTCTCCAGTTCGGCAGTAGCCATTTCCTGCTTATACTCCTCTGCTGATAATGGCGCTGAACCGGCAACATGGTATCTGTACAAGTAAACAACGGCAAAAACTATTGATACATAAAAAAGATACTTCCACCACGGAGGCAAGCTATTATCCAACTCCCGGATGCCGTCATACTCATGTGCAAATTCGATTTCCTTTTCCCTTTCAACCGGCACTGCATCAGTAAGGCTGTGCTCAACTTTCCTGAAGAATTTTGTTATGAGATCTTCCTGCCCGGCTTTTTCCTCGATTCCTTTTTCCTTCCGCTCTAATTTCCTGATATACTCGGCCAATGAATTAACCCAATTCAGAAGAAGCAGTATCACTCCGGCCATAAAAAACAGCACCACAAGCATAAACAACATAATGTATTCCTGCGGAATGTCGCTGCCGGCAGAAGGTGCAGCAGCATCCTGCGCAAAAACCTCTGAGCTGAAGAATAAGACGGTTAAAAGGAGAAAAAATATTTTCCTGTTCATAGGTTGGTTGTTTTTTCCGTGTCCTTAATATTTGAAAATTGTTTGCTGTCATTATCCTTTGGCTCCAAAGGAAGCACTGACAGTTTCAACATCAACGCTTTGTCCGATCGCCATACCTGAAAAAGCAGGAAAGTGAAAAAGCAAAAGAAGATCACGAATGAGATGATCGGGTATATCTCAATGGAATCTATCGAGCTTAGAATTTCTTTATACATCTTAATACTTTATTTTTTTGCTTTAATGTCAGTGCCTAATCTCTGGAGATATGCAATCAATGCTATGATCTCCTTGTCACCGGAAATTTCTATGCCGTCCGCTTTCAGACGCGCAGTTATTTTATCAGCCTGCTTGCTTAGGTCATCATTGGCTGTTTCGGAAAATCCATCCTCATAGGGAACTCCAAGCATCTGCATTGCCCGGATCTTTGCAGGTGTTGTCCGGGTGTTCAGCTTATTGTCAAACAACCAGGGATAGCTCGGCATGATCGTTCCGGGTGACATGCTCGATGGATCAAGCATATGATTGAAATGCCAGGAGTCGGAATACTTCCCTCCTATCCGATGCAGGTCGGGTCCGGTTCGCTTGCTGCCCCACTGGAAAGGATGATCATAAACAAACTCTCCAGCTTTTGAATACTCCCCGTAGCGTTCCGTTTCAGACCGGAAAGGCCTGACCATCTGTGAATGACAGGTATAGCATCCTTCTCTCACATAAATATCCCTTCCGTGCAATTCCAGCGGGGTGTAAGGCTTAACAGAAGTGATGGTAGGTATATTAGACTTGATCAAAAAAGTCGGGATCATTTCCACGAGCCCGCCAATCAGAATAAGCACCAGCGAGAGTAACAACATTTGTATCGGCCTTCTTTCGATCCAACGATGCCAGTATCCGTCTGAATGAACATGCGCTTTGTCCAATGCAGGAGCTTCGGCTTCTTCATTTGCCACAAACGAGCTTGCCTGTATCGTTTTAACCAGATTGTAAACCAGAACAATGGCACCCACCAAATAAAGCGTTCCTCCCAATGCCCTGAGTTGGTACATCGGAAGAATCTGCACAACGGTCTCTAAAAAGTTC
>CAYOYI010000194.1:6979-7659 GCA_964408105.1 uncultured Chitinophagaceae bacterium
TACTTTAAAAAACCTTCCTCGGTGAACTGCTTCCACATAAGGCTTTGTGTGAATCCTCCCCAATAAAGCGGAATAGCATAGAACAAAATCCCAAGCGTACCGATCCAGAAATGCCAGTTGGCAAGCTTCTTTGAGTAAAGTGAAGTATTGAAAATTTTTGGTATCAGCCAGTAAAGTATCCCAAAAGTAAGGAAGCCATTCCACCCCAATGCCCCAAGGTGCGCATGTCCGATAGTCCAGTCGGTAAAATGGCTGATCGCGTTGACACTCTTCAGTGAAAGCATCGGGCCTTCGAATGTTGACATACCATAAGCGGTTACGGCAACAACAAGAAATTTCAACTCCGGCTCATTGCGAACTTTATCCCAAGCTCCACGCAAGGTCAGCAATCCGTTGATCATTCCTCCCCAGGAAGGCGCAATAAGCATGATGGAGAAAACCACTCCCAGCGATTGAGCCCAGTCCGGAAGAGCGGTATATAAAAGATGATGCGGCCCCGCCCAAATATAAATGAACACCAACGCCCAGAAGTGAATGATAGAAAGCTTGTAAGAATAAACCGGGCGGTTAGCGATCTTGGGAATAAAGTAATACATCAAACCGAGATAAGGGGTGGTGAGGAAGAACGCAACGGCATTGTGCCCATACCACCATTGAACGAGCGCATCCTGAACTCCGGC
>CAYOYI010000195.1:0-7640 GCA_964408105.1 uncultured Chitinophagaceae bacterium
AAGACGAAAGGATTCGCTGTTTCATTTCTGTCATATTGATGAAATCGAAGGTATTGACGATGCAAAGTCCTGCACTTTGTTCAAAAAAGGGCAGGTGATATTTCACGAGGGATCCAATCCTATGGGTCTTTATTGCATCAACTCCGGAAAAGTTAAAATTTTCAAACATGCACCTGACGGAAAGGAGCAGATCACTCGTCTTGCAAAACCCGGTGATTTCATCGGCTACTGTTCGCTTCTTTCAGGAAGGGCATATCCGGTTTCTGCAGCCGCGCTCGAAGATTCTTTGGTATGTATAGTGCCGAAGAATAAAATTTCGGAGTTGGTTAAAGAGAATAACCATTTTTCCGAAGGAATGCTGAAACTGCTGTGCAGAACCGTAGAAGGCTCATTTGAAAAGATGACTGATCTTGCCTACAAACCAGTGCGGGGAAGGCTTGCGGAGGCGCTTTTGTTCCTGAATAATTTTTATCGAAACGAAAAAAATCCAACCGGGGTGATCTCAATGACGAGGGAAGACCTTGCAAGTTTTGTTGGAACCGTAAAAGAAACCGCGATCAGAATGCTGAATGAATTCAAGCAGGAAAAACTTATCGAAACCCAAAGAAGCGATATTGTAATTAAAGATGCAGCCGGGCTTGCTCATATCAGCAAGCTTTATGATTGAGCATTTAAATTTTCAAAAAGAAAAAGGCGGTTCATTTAAACCGCCTTTCAATTTATCTACAGAACTACGCTTAGTTCAACACCATCTTCACCATGGTGTCTTTCTTACCCTTGATATACACTTCAAGCAGGAATACCTTTTCAGAAACGTCCAGTATTCTTGAAGTTGCAAATTGGTATGCTTCTGTCCCTTTGATATTTTTTATGTCAAAGATTGAATGCTTTTCAACTTCACCGGTAGCATCATCTAGCTTAAAGGCCGTCAGGAAGCCCCCTCTTCCATCCTGGTGCATGGCGGGAACCTGATCCAGCTTCAGAGCAGCATTCTTGATATTATCCAGGAAGAGAAGATAATGAGAGCCATTGCCTGAAATGTATTTCACGCTCATCCCGCCCTTTCCGGCTGTACCCTGCTGAGTCTTAGGCAATTTCTTCATCCAGGCCAGCTTGCCATCCGCATCAACTTTGCTCACTACCATATCTCCATAAATATAATAGGTTGTATAAGACTTGGTAGATGGGTTATATACTCTCTTGATCGAGAATTGCTCCCCGATATAAATTGTGCTGCCATCGCCCTGATTAACCCAATAAATCAATTTCAAGTTAGCTATACCTGCCTTACCCACTGACTCTCTCTTATCATTCTTGTCTTTTGTTCTTTTTGATTCGTACTGATTTATGAGCGCGATTGGAAACTCATAATTGTGCTGGGCAAGTATCTTACCGCTTTTGTCCATTTTAAAATTGTAAATACCATTAGTATTAAACAACGTTTCTCCGCCAGACCAGAAATTATATTTGTATTCAACTCCGGTTGCGTAAAAGCCAGCGCAATTAATATTTCCATTGACATCTTCCTGCATCCTGAATTCCTGGAATACCAGCTTCTGATCAAGGTCGAGCCTGTGTTTTTCAAGTCCTGCGCCTGTAACGCTAAATAGTTCAATTCTCTTGGCGTCATTAAGGTAGGCCAGCATGAAAGCCGTCCCTTCGCTTCCGATTGCCCACGCTAGATTGTTCATCTGCTTTTCAGTGTAAGGCATCTTCACTTCACTGCCCCACTGCTTTTCCATGTCAGCGTTGAAAACATAAAACCCAATCTCATCAAAGTTGAGTTCGTCCTTCTTTTCCAACGGAACGTTTCTCCATGAAATAAGGATCATTGATCCATCAAAGGAAGTATAGATGTCAAACTTGTTGCCTCCAGCACCAAATCCCCAGAATCCCCTGGCGGCAATATTATAGGAACCAGCTACTTCGCGCTTGGTTGTAAAAAGTGTCTTGATGGATCCGAAAGAACCGTCTTTCAGGCTTATTTCCCGCGAATAAACAGTAAAGGTTTTTTCCTTCTTATTGATGGCTTCAAAAATATAGTACAGCTTATCCTTCAACTTGATCACTTCCTGAACCTTAGCATATTTTGGCAGGTCTTCATATTCCTTTCTGCCTACTTCTTTCATGCTTTTTGAGTCATACCGCTGAATTATCACCTTCTCGCCACTTGTTTTAACGGAGATCACGATGCCATCCCCTGCGCTGAAGTATTCCTTGCTGCCTGCATCAACAACAGGATAAGGCGCCCCTAATGACACCGTAAAATCTTTGGACAAAGCCTGCCCGAACATCAATGCCGGGGCAAGGATCATCAGGCTGATTAATACTTGAATTTTCTTCATTTTAAAAGGTTTTCGGTTATTTAATTGGGGGCTAAAATAATTAAATTTTATTGCTGACTATATAAATTATTCCTTTCAAAGAAAATGAGCTTATGCTCGTTGATCGGAACCGATAATAATGAAAAAAGGCAGCCAATAGCTGCCTTTTTCCGATCACTACCGTTAAATTCCAACTACTTCACGCTCTTCGCAAGGAACTTCCCCAGATCCTTTCCGCCTTTAGCGTAGGACTCGGAAATACGAGTTCCCGTGTCAAAATCAAATCCGGCAAATTGAGAACCGGGCACCTTTGTCATAAGAATTTCTGCCAGAGAATTATTACGATCGTCCTTCTTGTAAAATACAATAGTAAAATTCACGTAAGCGGGCATTTTTGAAACACCAATATTGTATCCCGGCTCGACAAAAGTCGTTTTTACAACCATTACATAATCACGATCTGCTCCTTTTTCAGCCTTGGTATTTGGCGAACTCTCGTTAAAAAGCTCTAAGAACTTCGGCTCAAATCTGGTCGGGCGATCATTGAACCAGCTTTCCTTCCACTTGTCTCCTCTGCCTGGCTCATCTTTGTTATACTCTGCCACCTTTTTATTAATGTAGTCCTCCTCGCTTTTATACTTCCCTACCCCAAGTTTTGAGTAATCGAACTCAACGGCAACTTTCGCCTGGCCCTTCAAAAATCCAAGATTACCCTTGGTTAATTTGGGACCTGCGAAGGCATTAGCCCCAATAAGGATGGTTGCAGCTAACATCAGTGAACTAAGCTTTTTCATGTTTATTCAAATTTTTTGGTTAAATGAAATTTTGAGCATAAAACTATATCCTTTTTCAGTGCAGCAAATGAGCGGATGGCAAAATATTTATTCACATTTACGGAACTAAAAGAACTGATTTTAAAGAGTCGTAAGAGTTACCTATTAATATAGATTCCTTGCTTTCTGATAAATAGCTTTTCAGCCTTTCAGGAATCTGAATCTTGCTTTCTATAACCTCCTCAACCACATCAAGAAACTTAGCCGGATGCGCTGTCTCGAGAAAAATTCCATTCGCTTTATTATCTCCTAAATACTTGCTTAAGGCAGCGTATCCAACAGCACCATGCGTATCGAGCAGATAACCGTAATCCTGGTAAACCTTTTTCATGATCTCACGGGTCTCATCATCGCGGAAACTACACCCCGATATATCCTGCCGCATCTTCTCTAAGTCATGACTATATAAGTCCAGCATACGGGCGAAATTGCTTGGATTTCCAACGTCCATCGCGTTGGAGATGGTTTGTACAGAGGGTCGCGGTGAAAAGGTTCCGTTTGATAAATATTTGGGAATGACATCGTTTACATTCGTTGCAGCTATGAACTTATCAATTGGTAAGCCCATTCTCTTGGCAATCAAACCGGCAGTGAGGTTGCCAAAGTTGCCGCTTGGCACAGAAATCACAACAGGCAAATCATTTTGAGGAAGCTGAGCATAAGCAATAAAATAATAAAATGATTGCGGCAGCAACCGCGCTATGTTGATAGAGTTGGCAGAAGTGAGTGTAATGGAATTTGTGAGTTCCTTGTCAAGAAAAGCTTTTTTCACCAGAGCCTGGCAATCATCAAATGTTCCTTTCACCTCGATCGCAGTGATATTCTGTCCAAGCGTTGTCAACTGCTTTTCCTGAATTTCACTCACCTTGCCGCTGGGATATAAAATGACAACTTTGATTCCCTTTACACCGAGAAAGCCGCTTGCCACCGCACTTCCGGTATCGCCCGATGTTGCTACCAACACCGTCACATCCTGACTTTCCTTCTCCAGCAGAAAAGAAAGTACTCTTGCCATAAATCTCGCCCCGACATCTTTAAAGGCAAGGGTTGGCCCATGAAAAAGTTCTAACGAGTAAATGTTGTCATGGACATTAACTAACGGAATCCGGAAGTTGATCGCCTCTTTTACGATTTGTTGCAAACGTTCGGTTGGAATGTCATTTCTTAAAAAAGCATTGGCAATTTCAAATGAAATCTCTTCTGGTGTAAGCAACCGGATGGAATCAATAAAACCTCTATCCAACAAAGGGATTTCCTCCGGCATGAAAAGCCCGTTGTCATCGCCAAGGCCTTTCAAAACCGCGTCACGAAAGGAGACTTTTAGCGATTTGTTATTGGTGCTGTAAAACTTCATTACCTATCCCGTAATTCTTGTTCCGTTCACTCCCACCGGTGAGGCAAAATATTCGCATTCAATTCCGTGGGTTTCAAATTCATTTTTCATTAACTGCGAGATTTTCTTCGCTTCTTCCTTTGTCTTGCTCAAAGCGAAAATTGAAGGACCCGATCCGGATATGCTGCAACCCAAAGCGCCACCTTCCATAGCCGCTTTCTTCACCAAATCAAATCCGGGTATAAGTACTGAACGAACAGGCTCGATGATCACATCTTCAAGCGATCTTCCGATCAACTCATAGTCTTTTCTGAATAGACCGGTAATTAATCCCGCCACATTTCCCCACTGCACCACAGCATCTTTCAAAGTGATCTTATCCTTTAAAATTTTCCGGGCGTCTTCCGTCTTCACTTCGATCTGGGGATGCACGATCGCACAATATAATTCCTTAGGAAAATCAAGCTTAATAATATCCAAAGGCTTGTAGCTTCTGATCAGCACGAACCCGCCAAGTATTGCAGGACCAACATTATCCGCATGTGCCACCCCGGTTACAAAGCGCTCCCCTTCCATTGCGAAAGGGATCAATTCTTCGGGCGTAAAAGGCTTGCCCAATAATTCATTAGCTCCTACAATGCTTGCCGCTGCGCTGGCTGCGCTGGAGCCTAATCCACTGCCAGGCATTATTTTCTTGGTAATCTGTATTTCAAACCCTTGCTTACTCGCAAGTTTTTGCATCATTGCATTCAGAGAAATCCCGCTTACATTTTTTGTCGCATCTTCTGGTAATGGAAAAGGAGTTTGATTCGATATAGAGATTCCCGGCCTGGAAGATAACTTAACGACAAGTTCATCTCCGGGATTTTCAAGCGAGAATCCGAGAATGTCAAAACCGGCACCAACATTGGCCACTGTTGCGGGAGCAAAAACTTTTACGCTTTTTGACATATTCATAAGCTCGCCACCCTGATAATATCAGCAAACACTCCTGCAGCGGTGACCTCCGCTCCCGCACCCGCTCCGCGAATCACCAAAGGTTGCTCTGAATATCGGTCGGTATGGAATAATACAATGTTATCCTTTCCTTCTATCCAGAAAAACGGATGGCTGGGATCAAATTCGGTGAGTTTTGTTTGCGCCTTGCCTTTTTCAAAGGAAGCAACGTACCTCAACTTTTTGTTTTGCGCTTGTAATTGCGCACGCTGAGCTTCAAATTCAGCATCAAGTTTCTCCAGTTCTTTCAGAAAAGCATCAACTGATTTCACCTTCATGCACTTTTCCGGCAAGAAGCTTTCCGATTTAACATCATTGAATTCAAGTTGTGCTCCCGACTCTCTTGCGAGTATTAATATCTTTCTTGCAACGTCAGTACCGCTAAGATCAATTCTCGGATCGGGTTCAGCTAACCCTTTTTCCATAGCTTGCTTCACCGCAACACTGAAAGGTATTTTTTCGCTATAAGTGTTAAAGATATAGTTCAGCGTCCCGGAAAGGATCGCTTCGATCTTCAGAATTTTATCTCCGCTTTTAAGCAGGTCATTCATTGTGCTGAGAACCGGCAGGCCCGCTCCAACATTCGTTTCATATAAAAACCTGACGCCCTTCTTTTGCGCCAGCTCTTTCAACACCCTGTAGTCTGCAAACTTTCCGGAACAAGCTATTTTATTCGGAGTCACGATAGAGATGCTTGAATTAAGCGCTTTTACATAACCGTCAGCAACTTCTTTACTTGCGGTACAATCAACGAACACACTGTTCGGTAAATTCACAGCAATCATTTTATCAATGAACTTGAATACATTTGATTTTTCCGAAGATCCTTCAAGCTCAACTTTCCAATCGGCTAGTGAAATTCCTTCTTCTTTCAGAAGCATTCTCTTACTGTTGGCAAGACCCGCAAGTTTCAGATTAATGGCATGGCTTTCTGTAAGCTGCTTTGCGTGACTGCTAAGTTGCGCCAGCAATTCCTTGCCAATTGTTCCAACTCCAATCATGAACACATTAATATCACGGGTTTCTGAAAGGAAAAATGAGTCGTGGATTGCTCCAAGCGCTTTCCGCAATTCATGATTTTCAACAACAAGAGAAATATTCAGCTCTGAGGAACCTTGGGCAATGGCAGCGACATTGATCCCGTTTCGCCCAAGCGTGCTGAAAAGTTTTCCGGCTATACCCCGCGTCTTTTTCATGTTCTCCCCCACTACCGCCACAATAGACATGTTCTCGACTATCTCTATCTTCTCAATTTGCTTCTGACGAATCTCATGAGCAAATTCCTGTTCTACGGCAGCTTTAGCTTTCTCCGCATCACCGGGCGAAATAGCAAACGTGATGGAATGTTCGGAAGACGCCTGTGAAATGAGGATCACGTTAACATTACTATCGGCAAGTGCAGTGAAAAGGCGTTTAGAAATCCCAGCCACTCCAATCATGCCGCTGCCGTGCAAAGTGCAAAGCGCTATCTTATCAATTGATGAAATGCCTTTGATGGCCGTGCCGGTATCTGTAGATTTTTTGGTGATGAGCGTTCCCTCTGCCTCAGGATTGAAAGTGTTTTTGATGCGCAACGGAATGCTCTTGCTGAATACCGGTTGTATGGTGGGCGGGTAAATCACTTTCGCTCCGAAATGTGACATTTCCATCGCTTCGGCATAGGAAAGTCTTTTCAACGGAAATGCTTTGGCGACTTTTCGGGGATCGATGGTCATCACCCCGTCAACATCAGTCCATATCTCAAGCTCGGAGGCTCCGAGAGCCGCAGCTATGAGTGAGGCGGTATAATCGGAACCTCCTCTGCCGAGCGTAGTGATCTCATTTTGTTTAGTGCTGCCAATGAAACCCGGATAGATGACCACAGCTTCCGCTTGTTTGTAATGCTCACGCAGACGGCTATTGGTTTCATCAAGCACGAAAGCGTGACCGAAATTGCGATCGGTTTTTATCAATGCCGATGAATCAGCAAGCGTGACGGCTATTTTCTCATTTTTGAAAGCCTCTGAAACAATGAATGCCGACATCCGCTCGCCAAAGCTCATGACGAAATCCATCGTTTTCAGGGATATTTCCTTTACCAGAAAAATTCCGTGCAGCACATCCGCCAGCTCATTAAAAAAAATTTTCACTTTTGCGATGACCGAGCTTTGGCGT
>CAYOYI010000196.1:0-7624 GCA_964408105.1 uncultured Chitinophagaceae bacterium
TTTTCCTTATCTAAATAATGGATTAACAGTAATGTGTGATTCTATTGAGAAGCATAAGGTGAAGCAGAACGAATTTATTCTTACTTATCCCCGAATAATCAATGGATGTCAAACAACTCACATTTTATTTGAAAGGCATGAAGAATCTCCAGATTCGGTAGAAAATATTGAGGTTGTTGCTAAAATAATTGCGACTAAAGATAATAACCTCAAGAAGGAAATAATTTTTGCTGCTAACAATCAAAACTCCATTGAAAAAGATCTCCAATCATTGAATGATTTCCATGAAAAAGTTGAAACGTACTTTTCCGGAGTAGAGACTACAATTCCCTTGTATTTTGAACGCCTCAGAGGACAATACTCACAAATAAACCCCCCATACAGTAGAATAAATATTGAAAACCTTGCAAAGGTGTATATCTCGGTTTTTTTAGCCGAACCACACAAAATGAAAAGTAATGCAATTAAAAGAATCGAGGAATATCAAAAAAACAAGAAAGTATTCAATGAAACAGATGACGTTAGTGGGTACTACTATTGTGCAATTTTATTTTACTGGTTCAATTATTTCGTAGTGAATAATGAAATATCTCTTCAATCAAAAACAATGGATATGCATTTACTTATGGCTTGTAATTTAGAATTGGTAAAACAGGGTTTTGCTTCAGTAGAGGATAGAATTAATTACATGAAGGTAGATGCAAATGCCAAGAAAATATTTACAGAAACCAACAATTTTCTTACCCAACAAGCTTACCTTTTTGAAAGACGAGGATTTTACTCTGCTCCAAAAACTAAGGAGTTGATTCTAGCAATTAGCCGTTCTGTAAATGCCACTAACTGAAAAGCAAATAAGAGAAGTTGAAAAGGTTTTATGTGATAGTCTTCGTCACAAATTTTTAAATTACAAACCAGAGCCAGCCTCAATGCCCTTCCACACACGTTTATTAGGAAGGGATAGAATGGCTTTATTTTCTTTTATTCATTCGCTTAACACCAATTTCGGCACAAGTATTTTCGAACCTGTTGCAAAAACAATTGCAGAAAGCAATTTCAAAGAGGCACTATCACAACAAGTTGCAGGAACACAAATAAGCTCAGAAGCTTTTCTTGTGATTGAGGAAATCATGACGGGCTTAACCACGGCAACATCCAATCCTGACAAAACAAAGGAGATAAAATCAATAAGGGCAGTTTGTCAAAAAGGAGAGATGAGAACTGTTAAGCTCACGAAAGTTGATATTAAACTGGTGGCGATAAACGGTACTATTGTATTATTCGATTTAAAAACCGCCAAACCAAATGCTGGTGGATTTAAAGAATTCAAAAGGACGCTATTGGAATGGGTAGCCGCTACTCTGGCAGTGAATCCCAAAGCCAACATTCAAACACTAATCGCCATTCCTTATAATCCGTATGAACCGCAGCCGTATAATCGCTGGACCATGCGCGGAATGCTTGACTTGGCAAATGAATTGAAAGTCGGGGAAGAATTCTGGGATTTCTTAGGTGGCGAAGGAACAAACCAATCTCTTCTTGACGTTTTTGAAAAAGTAGGGATTGAGTTGCGTCCAGAGATTGACGACTACTTCGCACGATACAATAAAAAATAACTTTCTTTTTAAAACGAAGGGCATTCCTAAGTCTTTTACCCTGAGACGGGTAGCTTAAAGACGTATTGACCAGAAACAGGGCACTGCTTTGATTTGCGCCCGCTTCAAAGTTTGTCGCTTTGAAGTGTTCATTATCAATTTTTAAAAACAACAAAAAGAATTTTTATGCCAGCACCAAAACCAGACCCAAAGTACCCCTGTTCGCAAGCGGAGCTTTACGCCATCTGCGACATAGGATGGGACAGCTGTGATGAGAACCTTGCTGATTTCACAGGACACAAGACCTTTTATGACGCTGCCTTCGTCACCGCGCGGAGGGGCGAGCTATCGGCAGCGCAAGCCTTACCGGATGACCAGGCGCGAGGGGAAGCGGCAGAGGTATTCGGCATACAGATGCGTCAAGCGGCAGACGCAGCCCTGCTGAAGTGGAGGACGCTGCGCAGCTATATCAATGATTCGTTCCCACCGGAATTAGTGAAGCCTAAGCTTGAATCCGCAGGCTACCTGAAGTATGAGACTGCGAGCCAGGGCGACTGGGAGGACCTGAGGGACATGCTGATATCGGGGGCAACCTTCATCACGGCAAACACTGCGGAGCTGACGACACCGGGCGGGATGCCAGCAGGCTTTGCGGCAGCCTACAACACGGCAGCAACGACCTTCTCAGACCTGTATGCAGACTTTAAGGATGCGGAGCAGGATTCAGAGGAGGGCACTGGCGAGAAGATCAACGCGAACAATGACATCTTCACGAAGCTGATGAAGATGTTCGATGACGGGCAGGTGATCTATGAAGGGAATGCGGCAAAGCGCGACAGGTTCATCTTCACGAAGGTGAAGGAATTAGTGAGCTCGGCACCGGGAGGCGGTGGGGGCGGAATACCCGCGACATCTATTATATTGAGCGGCAAGGTGACGGACAGCGTGACGAGCGCACCGATACAGGATGTTCAAATTAATGTGCTGCTGCCCGAAGAACCCGGACCAGTGACAACCTTTACCAACGCATCGGGGGATTATACTTTTCAATTCAATGACCTACCTGCCGGAGCGGAAGCGGACCTGACAGTGAACGCGATAAAAGCGGGATATAATAACGGGAACGCGGTGCTGCATGTGGTGGCGGGGAACAGCTATACAGCGAATTTTGCGCTGGTGGCGGTGTGATTTTTTAAATTTGAGTTCGCAATGCGGGTTTCCCAAGTTGCTCCCTGAAGGGTGAAGCGGTTGCTTCACCCTTTGGCTTTTACCCCCTGTGGTCCCCCTGTAGGGGGACGGTTCGTTAGGGTTTTGTGTTTTGAATTTGGATAATAGATGAGTACGGAACATCTGACGCGCAACGCTACGAGTGCGAACCACAGAATGAACGAGGTGAGTACGCGCCACCTAAGTATCAAAGAAATACGTGATCGCTAAAGCAAAGTATTCTCTATAAAATCTTTTTGCTTCGGGTAGTCGGTGGTGAAATGCAATCCGCGGCTCTCGTGGCGCATGGCTGAGCTTCGGGTGATGAGATAACCGATGGTGATCATGTTGCGCAGCTCGCACAACTGAGGTGAAAGCACGGTGGTGTTATACAGTCCTTCGGTTTCTTTATACAGCAGCTCGATGCGGTGAGCAGCACGCCCGAGGCGCACATCGGAGCGCACGATGCCGACATAGTAGCTCATGATCTCCTGCAGCTCCCTGCGGCTTTGCGTGATGAGCACCATCTCTTTCGGAGCGGTGGTGCCTTCCGCATTCCAGTCGGGAATATTCTCGCGGAAGTTTATGCGGTCAATCTCATTGCAGGAATCAAGAAATATTCGGTGAGAGAAAACCAAAGCTTCAAGCAGCGAATTGGAGGCCAGGCGGTTTGCCCCGTGCAATCCGGAGCTTGAACATTCACCGCAGGCGTAGAGATTTTTGATGGATGTGCGGCCGTAGTGGTCAATCTTGATTCCCCCGCAGGAGTAGTGCGCGGCAGGCACAACGGGGATCATATCTTTTTCGGGATTGATGCCAATGCTCACGCATTTTTGAAAGATGTTGGGAAACTTTTCTTTAAAATCTTTGAGGTGCTTGACGTCAAGGAAAACGTGGTCTTCACCGCTGATCTTCATTTCACTGTCAATGGCCCGCGCTACAATATCCCTCGGTGCAAGTGATTTGCGCTCGTCATACTTGTGCATGAATTCCTTTCCATCGCTGGTCTTCAAAATGCCTCCATGTCCGCGTGCAGCTTCGGTCACTAAAAATGAAGGGCTTTCATCCGGGTTGTATAATGCAGTTGGATGAAACTGGATGAACTCCATGTTCTCTATCCTGCCCTTGGCGCGATAGACCATTGCAATGCCATCACCGGTCGCGATGAGCGGATTGGTTGTGTTTTTATAAACCTGGCCAACGCCCCCGGTTGCGAGCAACGTGATGCGTGAAAGAATTTTTTCGATGCGGTTGGTCAATGTGTTCAGCACATAAATGCCATAACATGTGATGTCGCTGGTTACGCGTGTTACGAGGTGGCCAAAGTGATGCTGCGTGATGAGGTCAATTACAAAATGATGCGTGGTGAGCTCGATGTTCTTTGCCTCATGTATTTTTTTCAGCAGCGCCCGTTCGATCTCTTTTCCTGTAACGTCTTTATGATGCAATACGCGGTGGGCAGTGTGCCCGCCTTCTTTCCCGAGGTCATATTCGCCTGAAGCCTTTTGGTCGAATTGTGTTCCCCATTGAATGATCTCGTTAATTCTTTCGGGAGCTTCCTTCACGCAAAACTCCACCACATCCCGATTGCACAAGCCATCACCGGCATCGAGCGTGTCTTCGATGTGCTTCTGAAAACTGTCTTTCTCGAAATCTACTACGGCTGCAACTCCGCCCTGTGCATATTTCGTGTTGCTCTCGTCTTCGTTATCCTTGGTGAGGATGAGGACTTTCTTATCCGGGAATTTTGCAGCGATCTTCAGCGCGTAAGATAACCCCGCTATGCCTGAACCTACTACTAGAAAGTCAACTCTCTTTTCCATGCCTGTAAAAATGCTGAATTTCGGTTGTCGAAATTATGACAAAAGGCAAGCACTACAACATTCGCGTCACCGGAAAGGTGCAGGGCGTGTGGTATCGTGATTCCACGAGGAGGAAAGCAATTGAACTGGGGGTTACCGGATTTGTACGGAATGAGTCAGATGGCTCTGTTTACCTTGAAGCAGAGAGTGATGAAGAGAATCTGAAAAAATTAGTGGAGTGGTGCCGGGAAGGCCCTCCGAATGCGGTGGTGCAGAAAGTGGAGTTTGAAGAAAGTGAGCGAAAGGGTTTTAGTGACTTTGAGATTTCAAGAAGCAGGTGAGATAGATTTTCCTGCTTGTTCTAATGCATTATAAAATCGCTTTCCCCACCGTCTCACAATAGCATCTTTTACGAACTTATAGATCGGAAGCTTCACACTTTTCCCAAGTTTACATGCCGGGTCGCAGATCTCCCATTCTTCGTAGTTGACATGCTCTTTGCCAAGCCGTGATTTAGTGACCCGGATAGGGTAGAGGTGACAGGAGATCGGCTTGAGGAATTTTATCTTGCCGGCTTGCTGAGCTTTTTGAATGCCACACCCCGCAATACCTTTTTCATAAGTTACATAAGCGCAGGCTCCGTTTTTCATGAGCGGTGTTTTGTATGCGCCCTTTTTATCCTTAACGTAAAGGCCTTTTTCCTCAATTATTTTTCTGCCGGCAGGCGTGAGTCCGTTCTTTATTTTAGGATAGATCTTTTCGAGGATTTCAAGCTCTTCTTTTTCGAGCGGGGCTCCGCTTTCACCCTCTACGCAACAGGCGCCTTTGCATTTATTCAGATCACATAAAAAATGCTCGGTAATGATTTCATCACTGATCAGAACCTCGTCAATTTGTATCATGGTCTATTAAAGGTAAGGCAGATTAAGTAAGGGGAGTTCAATAACGACAAATGATCACTTAATCTCCCAAACTTCTCTTCCGCGCAGCAGCTTGTCCAGATCACCTTCACCAATTCGTCCCGTTACTGATTTGATTTGCTCGTTTAGCAGGTCTTCATACGTAGGGCGCTGGTTCACGTAAAATACTCCGAACGGCCTTGGAAGATGGTTGGGCTTTGAAGGGCTGTCAAAGAAACGCGCCAGGATTTGAGCTTTTACCAGGTCGGTCTCATCATGTATCCAAAGGTCGTTTGCGCCAAACTCATTTATGTTCACTATTTCAGGGTGAAAGCCGTTCAGCTTTATCCCTTTGTCTTTATTTGCTCCATAGATGAGAGGTTTCCCATGCTCAAGGAATAATGTTTCTTCCGGCTGCGTTGCCTTTTCTGTGTATGACGCAAAAGCGCCATCATTGAAGATGTTGCAATTCTGGTATATCTCAATGAATGAAGTTCCTTTATGTTCGTTAGCACGTTTCAAAACTTCAGGCAAATGCTTTGCCGCCACATCCATCGAACGTGCAACGAATGTCGCTTCACAACCAATTGCCAATGCAACAGGATTGAACGGATAATCAATTGAGCCGTACGGAGTTGATTTGGTCACCTTACTAAATTCTGAAGTGGGGGAATATTGCCCTTTCGTAAGCCCGTAAATCTGGTTGTTGAAGAGTAAAATGTTAACATCAAAATTCCTCCTCAGAATATGGATCATGTGATTGCCACCAATGGAAAGTCCGTCACCATCACCCGTAACGATCCAAACGCTTAAATCAGGCCTTGCAGCTTTCAGGCCGGAAGCAATCGCAGTAGCACGTCCGTGAATGGAGTGCATTCCGAAGGTATTAGTATAGTAGGGAAACCTGGAAGAACATCCGATCCCTGAGACGACCACAATATTTTCGCGCGGAATTCCCAGGTCCGGCAAGGTGCGATGCGTTTGCGCCAGGATCGAATAATCACCACATCCCGGGCACCAGCGGACATCCTGGTCGGTTTTAAAATCTTTTGCGGTTAAAGGGGTGGTTGCAGCTATTGTACTCATGATCGCAAAACCTCCAATGCTTTTTCTCTCAATTCAGTTTTTGTTATCGGCACACCTTTGATACGGTTATATCCGATTGCCGGAATAAGGTATTTGTCACGGATGACTTTTATAAGTTGACCGTTATTTATTTCCGGGATAAGCACTTTATCAAAGTTCTTAAGAATACTACCTAGATTTTTCGGGAATGGTTTCAAATGACGAAGGTGCGCATGTGCAATCTGATGTCCTTCACTTTCGTGCAATTCTTTTACCACTGATTTTATGACACCGAAAGTTGAGCCCCATCCCATGATGAGCAGCTTGCCTTTTTCAGGACCTACCTCAATTTTTTGTTCGGGAATGTAATTGGCAATGCGTTCCACTTTTTCCTCACGAAGCTTCACCATGAATTCATGGTTCTCCGGATCGTAGGAAATATTGCCGGTGATATTTTCTTTCTCCAAGCCGCCAACGCGATGCTCTAATCCTTTAGTACCTGGCACCGCCCACGGACGCGACAGCTTTTCATCACGCTGGTAAGGCATGAATTGTTCCTCGCCATTTGCTTTGGCGAATTCTACTTTGATTTCAGGAATATCCGAAGCCTTCGGAAATTTCCATGGCTCAGAACCATTGGCAATATATCCGTCACTCAAATAGATCACAGGCGTCATGTGCTGGATGGCAATTCTGCAGGCTTCTATAGCCGTTGCAAAACAATCCGAAGGAGAGTTCGCAGCCACAACCGGCATCGGACATTCGCTGTTCCTTCCGTACAAGGCTTGCAGCAAGTCAGCCTGTTCCGTTTTTGTAGGCAGTCCTGTTGACGGGCCGCCACGCTGCACATCAACAATCACCAGGGGAATTTCAAGCATTACTGCCAGCCCCATTGCCTCACCTTTCAAAGCCATGCCAGGACCAGATGTTCCGGTGATGCCAAGGCTTCCCCCGAATGATGCTCCAATCGAAGAACAGATTGCAGCAATTTCATCTTCTGCCTGAAAAGTTTTAACGCCAAAATTTTTATAACGCGACAACATGTGCAGGATGTCAGATG
>CAYOYI010000197.1:0-7611 GCA_964408105.1 uncultured Chitinophagaceae bacterium
CGCTTCCGGGTGAGGCTTTAGCGCCAGAATTCCGGAGTCGCCTCACCCCGCCCCTCTCCCAAAGGAGAGGGAGTCCAAGGTTTTGTAAATAAAGAATTGTCATTTCTTTTCGTTCATACAATCCGGCCTCAATATCATAGATTTGTTTGCAAAGTTACTGGCAAGACCGACCGCGGAGTATTTCCTGGCGCCAATAACAATCTTGCCTGTTTTTCGTAAAAAAAACGGGTTAATAGTGGAGATTCACATCGAATCTGTTAACGACATTCTGCACCTCCATATCCAGGGAGAGCTTGATGCCAATTCATCCATTGAGTTGGATGAGGTCATCAAGAAAGCAATTGCAAAGCGCACCATCAAGATCATGGTGGACTGCCGCGAGTTGCGTTATATCTCTTCAGCGGGTATGGGAGTTTTTCTGTCTCATCTTGATGACGTAAAAAATCTCGGAGGCAGGTTTGTCTTTTACAATATGTCGGTGGGAGTCTTCAGCATCTTCGAGATTCTGGGGCTTCACAACATGATTGATATAGTGAATGAACAGGTAGAGGCTCAGAAGATATTCGATGAAAGTTAATCTTACAACCGTTTGCTCCCCGCGCGCACAGGAAGAGATACGCGCCTTCCTCAACCGTTATTTCAAAAACACCAGACTAACCGAATCAGACGTCAACCAGCTCATCCTTGCCATTGATGAAGCTGTTGCCAATGCCATCATTCACGGTAACAATTCAGACGTCACCAAGACCATTTCAATGGATATTGATTTTTCCGAAAAGCGAATCATGATCGAGATCGGTGACATCGGCCTGTTTGATGAATCGCTCCGTAAGGAAAAGGTTGACAAGGATATCAAGGACATCATCAAGGAAAAACAAAAAGGCGGACTCGGCCTTAAACTCATCTATTCCATCATGGACATCGTGACCTTCTACACGAAGGACAACAAGAGCTACTGCATGATGGTGAAGATGTTTTGAAAATCCGGTTTCTATTTCCCCAGATATTCGTGAAGCAATCCGTGGCTCGACATTGAGCGAAGGCGGTTAATGGCTTTATCTTTTATCTGCCTGATACGCTCGCGGGTAAGACCCAATTTCAAACCGATTGTTTCAAGTGACTGTGGCTCTTCCATTCCAAGCCCGAAATACATTTTGATTACTTGCCGTTGAATTTCATTAAGCGAAGACAACAAACGCTCAGTATCAATCCTGAGAGAATCATTATAAGCCATGTTGCTGTCGGTCTTTTCAGAAGTCGTATCCTCCAGAATGTCAATGAACGAAGAGCCGTCTCCATCTTCAAAAGGCGCATCCATAGAAATATGCTTTGGAGCAGCATTCAATGTTGCGGCAAGCTGAAGCATATCAATATCCATTCCTTCCGAAAGCTCATCCTGAGTTGGTTCACGTTCATACTTTTGTTCCAGTTCGGCAAAGATCTTATTCAGTTTCGCCAGGGCGCCTACCTTGTTGATCGGAAGCCTGATCATTCTTGACTGTTCTGAAATCGCCTGAATGATGGATTGCCTGATCCACCAAACCGCGTAGGAGATGAACTTGAAGCCGCGTGTTTCATCAAAACGTTGCGCTGCTTTTATCAATCCTAAATTCCCTTCATTGATGAGATCATTCAGCGTGAGGTAGCTGTTTTGGTATTGCTTGGCAACGGAAACCACGAAACGCAGGTTCGCATTCACTAATTTCTGTAAAGCTTCCTGATCGCCTTTTCTGATTCTTTTAGCCAGATCAGCCTCTTCTTCCGGGGTTATCATATCCACCTTACCAATCTCGCTCAGATACTTTTCAATTGACTGGCTTTCACGATGAGTGATGGATTGCGTTATTTTTAGTTGTCGCATAGTGCTATGTTTTCTCGATGCTCTAAAGGTAAATAAAAAAGTCAGATTACCAAGTACCGCTTTTTCTTATGTCAATATGTAATCGGCAGGGTTCATTTTTTTTGTCCTGTTCTTAAATGTGAAAGTGAATGTGGGCCAAATAGCTGCATTCCTCCCGGAAGGCGTGAGATACCAGCTTCTGCAGCCGGAGATCCAAACGGTGTCTTTTGATTTTTTATCAATCTCGCGATTAAACTCATCCTGAACATCCTTCTTCACTTCGACCTGTTTAAGATTCTTTTCAAAGATTTTTTTCAAGCAATCAACAATATAGGTCACCTGCGCTTCAATCATGTAAACGAGGGAATTGTGACCAAGGCCGGTGTTGGGGCCAGTCATGAAAAATAAATTGGGAAATCCGGAAACAGTCGTTCCAAGATATGCTTCCGGTCCGTCTTTCCAGATTTCATTCAGGTCAATTCCGCCCTTCCCTTTTACGTCAAGGAAAGTAAAGCTGTCAACCACGTGAAAGCCGGTACCGAAAATTATCGCATCTAATTTCTTTCGTTCTCCTTTTTTAGTCAAAACAAAATCCTCACCCATTCGCTCAATTCCATCGGTAATGACCTCAACATTTGGTTTGGCAATGGCCGGATAGTATTCATTATCCAATAAGGCTCTTTTACAGCCTAACCGGAAATTTGGAGTTAGCTTTTTCCGAAGCTCCTGATCTTTTACATGCTTTTTCAAATGCCAAAGGGCAATCTTCTCTCCCAGGTTGAGTAGTTTTTGATTTATCGTAAAACCCAGCAGGAACGATTCATTTCTCAGGTAAATTACATTTCTGTAAAGCTTCATTAAAAAGGGGAAATTCCAATACAGTTTTTTCCTGAACTCTGAAATTTTAGCATCAGGTTTAGGAAGTATCCACGGTGCTGTGCGCTGGAACAAGCAAAGCTTTTTGACAAGAGGCTGAATTTTCGGAACAAACTGTATTGCACTGGCACCTGTTCCGATCACTGCCACTTCTTTTCCTTTCAGGTCATAAGAATGATCCCATTGGGCGGAATGAAATATTTTTCCCTTAAAATTTTTTAGCCCTTCAATGTCAGGGATGTTAGGCAGATGAAGCCCGCCTGTTCCCAGGATAACGACATCCGCAACATCTTTTTCTCCTTTGGTATTAAACAAAGTCCAGGTGGAATCTGCATCATTGAATTTCAAACCTTTAAGTTCCCAGTTGAATTTGATGTGTTCTTCAAGCTTATACTTTTTGACACAATGTCTTAAATAATCCCATATCTCCTGCTGAGGGGAAAATACACGTGACCAGTTGGGATTTAACTCGAACGAAAATGAATAAAGGTGCGATTTGACATCACAGGCAGCACCGGGGTAAGTATTATCACGCCATGTGCCTCCTGTTTCAGCGGCCTTCTCAAGAATATTAAATGAATGGATGCCAGCCTCTTTGAGCTTGATCCCCATGCAGATGCCGGAAAAGCCGGTTCCGACTATGATTATCCGCCTGTCACCCATAAGTGCAACAAATTACCTCGCTAAGGAATGAAGTTAGCAATCAATAAAGTGCAGGCCGAAAGTAACCTAGCTTATTTCACATCCACCAGCTCCACATCAAAAATGAGTGTGGCTCTTGGCGGGATAGCTCCGGGATAACCTTGTTCTCCGTACGCGAGATAGTAAGGGATAATGAGCTTTGCTTTACCGCCTTCCTTCATCATGGCGATGCCTTCATCCCAACCTTTTATCACCATTCCCTGCCCAAGCACAAATTCGATTGGCTGGTTGCGGTCGAAAGATGAGTCAAATTTGGTTCCATCTTCGAGAGTGCCCAGATAATGCACTGCTACGGTCTTTCCGGCTGCTGCCTGCTCACCGGAGCCTTCGGTTTCTACCACGTACATCAGCCCGCTGTCTGTTGATTTGGCATCGGGATATTTAGCCTTCATCGAACTGGCAAATGCTTCTTTGGCGGCTTTTTCTTTTTCAATCTTGTCTTTTTCCAGTTTATCTTTTGCCTCAGTAAACATCTTCGCGGCATCAAATGCTTTCGCATCTTTTCCTACGCGATAGATCTTTACGCTTTCCATTACCGTTCCCTGCTTCATGTTGTTCACGATATCCTGACCCTGCACCACATGTCCGAAAACTGTATGCTTGCCATCGAGCCACGGGGTGGGAACGATTGTAACAAAAAACTGGCTGCCATTCGTTGCTGGACCTGAGTTTGCCATGGAAAGAATGCCCGGCTTGTCATGCTTTAAGTCGGTAATCTCATCTGGAAATTTATAACCCGGACCACCCGAACCATTGCCTTGGGGATCACCGCCCTGTATCATGAAGTCTTGCTGATCTCCGTTCGCTTTGCTGATGACGCGGTGAAACTTCAGCCCATCATAAAAAGGCGAGTCAGCGGCTTTTGCCGAATTTTTGATCTTTCCTTCAGCAAGTCCGACAAAGTTTGCGACCGTCATTGGAGTCTTCTGATATTCCAAAGCAATCAAGATGCTTCCGCCTGCTGTATTAATTTCTGCGTAAATGCCGTCCGTCAAGTCTTTGTATTTTGAGGGTAATCCGCTTTTTTGAGAATTACAGGAAGTGAAGCTCAAGAGGCTCGTTGTAAAGACGAGGGAAACAAAAATATTTTTCATGAATGGTCATTTTTTTAAAGCGCGTCAAAGTAACGAATAATATGTTTCTTCAACAAATATTCCTGTTCGTCAACGGTCAACTTTGGGAGTTGCTGTGTTGCAATCCAATGCGGCCAGCCATCTTCATCAAGTCCCTGCAATTCGTAAAAACCTTCTTCACTCAATAGCCTGCATACTGCAATGTGCATCAGGTGTTGTTTTTCCTCTTTGGTGAATTTTGATTTTAGTTGACCGAGTTCACGCATCCCGATGAGAAACAACATCGCATTCAAGTCGGGATTCTTTTTGAACTGCCTATAAATACGCACCTGCACTTTGCGGAAGGATTCGTTGATGGAGAGCTTCTCTTTATCAGTTACCATTTTCAAAAGGATTGCAGTCATCTTTTTAGTATGTTAAGAAATTCGGTCAAAGGTACCATTCGAGTTGAATGGTAACTCTTTAAAGAAAGCAGGTCATTATCTCCGGTAATGAGATATGCCGCCTTACATTCATCTGCGAGTGATAATAAATAGTTGTCCTTTGGATCGCGGCTGGCAACTACTTTTTTTTTAACAGGGATTTTGATCATCCGCTTCCGACATAATCGTATTAGCCTTTCCGATTGTTGGGACGTTATTGCCTGTGAGAATTTTTTTCTCCTTATAACCACCCGGTACTCATCTAACAATTCCTGACAATAGAAGACCCGAATGTTGGAGTCAATAAATAGGTTGTATAACTTCCTTCTGGAAGCTTTATTGACTGTAGCGCTTACAAACCAGTTTGTATCAATTACAACGTGGATAGGTTTAGCCTTCGCCATAACGAACGGCCTTCACTTCTTCCATTATTTCCTCTTCCGCCATTTCGAGATCAGGCAGCTCTTTTGAGAGCTTATGCCATTCTTGCCTGAATGTCAGCAGGTTGATCTGTTTTGCAATTTCCAGCCGCTCCGATTTATTAAAGGTCTTAAACAGATCCACGTAATCGGTGGCTGTTAACTTCTTTCTTTTATTTCTTACTTTTCCCGCCATACAGCAGATTTTAGATAAAAATAGCAAACGCACAACTAATCCCTGATTTCAAAATCATCAGCATCCTGCAAGAAAGGCATTTTTGCTCTCACGTATTCAAGCCGTTCTTTGGAAATCGTCATTGTTTTTATAAACGCAGTATCTGCCTGTGTGAAAATCACCTCACCCAACGGGTCAATCAAAGCGCTGTCGCCTGAATGATAGATTCCGTTACCGTCATTTCCGATTCGATTTACCCCAATCACGTAGGATTGATTTTCTATCGCACGCGCCTGAAGCAAATGTTTCCAGGCAAAATTTCTTCTCTCAGGCCAGTTGGCGACAAAGATCAAAAGCTCATAGTCATTCCGGTTTCTATTCCATACCGGAAATCGCAGGTCATAGCAAACTTGCGGACAAATTTTCCAGTCTTTCAGAGAAACGATTAATCTTTTTTCTCCTGGAGTGTAAAATTTATCCTCCTCCCCCATTCCGAACATGTGGCGTTTGTCATAAGTATCATAAGTTCCGTCAGGACGCATCCAGATCAGACGATTGTAAAAGTTTCCATTGTCACTAATGATGACGCTGCCCGTAATCACCGCACCGGTTTTCTCTGATTGCTCTTTCAACCATTGGATGGTCTTTCCGTCCATCTTCTCAGCGAGCCTCTTAGTGTTCATGGAAAAGCCTGTTGAGAACATTTCGGGAATTACGATCAGATCGGTCTGTTCATGGATTTTGCTGAACAACTGCCCGAAGTGCTTGAGATTCTCCTCGATATTTTCCCAATGCAGGGAAGTCTGGATCAGTGTGACTTTTAAATCCGGCATAATAATTCACCCGCTTTTGCTAAAGTTTCTTCTGATTTGGCAAAACAAAACCTCAAAACCTTCTGATCAAATTTATCAGGATAAAAAACAGAAATCGGTATGGAAGCTACTCCGGCTTTTTCAGTCCATTGAACAGCCAACTCCGTATCCGCCTCATCGGAAATGTTGGTATAATCCAGTAATTGAAAATAGGTCCCGTCCGCTGGCTTCATTTTAAAACGCGAACCCTGCAAGCTCCGAAGAAAGAAGTCCCTTTTCTTTTTATAAAAGTCATTCAACTGCAAGTACTCATCTTTTTCTTTCATGAAATCCGCCAATGCAAGTTGTATTGGACGATTGGTTGAAAATATCTCGAATTGATGAACCTTGCGAAACTCTTCCATCAAATAGTCAGGAGCAAGACAATAGCCGATCTTCCAACCGGTGACGTGATACGTCTTGCCGAATGAGAAAACCACGAAGCTGCGATCGGCTAATTCAGGATAGTAAATTACACTTTCATGTTTATGGTCAAAAATGATGTGCTCATAAACTTCATCGCTGATAATTACAATATTGGTGTCTCTGACCAATTGTTCTAAACTGAGCATATCCTCAGCGGTCAAAACAGTTCCAGTTGGATTCTGCGGAGAGTTAATTAGGATGAGTCTGGTCTTTTCGTTTATTGCACTTTTTACTTCATCCCAATCTATCCTGAAATCTGGAGATTTCATTTTTATAAAAATGGGTGTTGCTCCACACAACTCTACCGCAGGAGCATATGAGTCGTAGGCCGGAGCGAACAGAATCACTTCATCGCGCGGCATTGTCAAGGTTGTAATGGCTACGTATATTGCCTGAGTGCCTCCTGCTGTAACGGTGATTTCTTTTTCCGGATCATATTTTCTGCTGTAAGTCTCCTCCACTTTTTCGGCTATCCTTTCTCTGAGCTGGATCATTCCCTGCATCGGGGCGTATTGGTTGTCGCCCTTTTTCATGTAATGATGAACAAGCTCAACCAACTTCGGGGAACAATGAAAATCCGGGAACCCCTGGGAGAGATTGATCGCATTATGCTTATTCGCCAAAGCCGACATCGTTGTGAAAATGGTAGTTGGCGTGTGCGGAAGTTTCGACTTGAACTGAACTTGCCGGAACATTTCAGGCAAACCTACTCAATACTTACGTTTGCTTTTGAATTTATCATAGCACCCTTGCAAGGCAGAGCCGATGTCGTAAAGCGAGCCACGTTTTACAAATTCCGGATTCAGCGGACAAGTAGCCAGAAACAG
>CAYOYI010000198.1:0-7551 GCA_964408105.1 uncultured Chitinophagaceae bacterium
GGGACATGTACGTATTTGAAAGTTTTGTTCCTTTTATTAGCTTTAATCGGCATGGAAAAGATGGGTGGCTTTTAATGCCCGCCTTTCTTTGCCTGCCTGAACGTTAAGCGGGATTGAGTTGAGGAAGAAGGGGCATCAGGTCAACTTCCCCGCTTCCCAAGCTCAATAACTTCCAGATTGTTCAGCTTGCCTTTCACGACATCAAACCGCAGCAGTGTTTTCACCTTATGAAAACCTTCATTGCCGGCTGCACCGGGGTTCATGTACATGAGGTTGAATTCCGGGTCGCGCAGCACCTTCAGTATGTGGCTGTGCCCGCAGATGAGCAGGTCAGGTTGATTTTCATTTAGGATTTTTTTCACCCGTGCGCTGAACTTCCCCGGAGTGCCTGCAATGTGGGTGATAAAAACTTTAAGCCCGTCAACACCGAACAAAAGATTTTCAGGGAACCGTGTTTGTATTTTGACATCGTCAATATTACCGTAAACCCCGCGCAGCGGTTTGAACGCTGTAATCTTATCAGCAACTTCTATGGCGCCAAAGTCTCCCGCATGCCAGATCTCATCGCAATGTTCAAAGTGCTTGAAAACGGATTCCGGGAGATGACCGTGAGTGTCGGAGAGGAGGCCGATCTTCATTTAGTTGAAATCTAATTTCTAAATTCCTGTGGTCAGTTTCGTCATTGCGATCCCGATAGCTGTGCTTCGAGTGTTGGCATCGGGAGAAGCAATCCTCTGATTTGAAGGGGGATTGCTTCACTCGCAAAGCCTCGTTCGCAATGACGATTTTCAAGCCACGAGACAGAGTTCGAATTTAAGGCTTAAGTATTATGCGCTCTGCGTATCAGGTTCGGACGGGCGGCAACGGTTTCTCCATTGCTCGCGGAATTTAGCGCGCTCTTCATCGGTCATGTTCATCCAGCGATTTCTCCAGTGCATGCCACGATGTCTCCCGCGCCATCCTCCGCGGAATCCACCGAAAAGGATCTTAGCGAGCACAAGGATACCTAATGCCTGCCAGAATGTGATCGTAGAAACATTGAGCACTGAAGGCAGAATCGCGTTCCAGAGGAACATAACTACGCTTCCGAATAACAGCACTCCGGCTGCGATGATAAACGGGAAGAAGATGATTTTTTTGATCCAGAATCTTTTCATGTTAAAGTGTTTTTGAGTTTCCATATTATGATCGTATGAATTCATTGTATATTGCTCCAAGCCGCTCGCGCAAATACATTACAGCGTATCGCTTTCGTGAAATGAGCGTCTTGATGTTCTCATTTGTTCGTTCTGAAATTTCCCTGAAAGTTTGTTCCTCAATCTCATTCCAAATAAAGACATCACGTTGTTCTTTCGGCAATTCATCCAGGGCATGCATCAATTCTTCCCGGAAAAGACGCTTTAGTTCTTCCGATTCGGGAGAAGAATCTTCAGAGGCAAGAATGTTACTGAGACTGAATGCTCCATCCTCATCTTCCTCATTTATTTCAGCCATAGGCACCGGCTTTTTTTTCCGATAGTTGTCAATTATCCTGTTTCTTGCCACCCGAAACAACCAGCCGCTCACCTGCTCGATGGGTTCTGTATCCACTACACTACTGAACTGATACCACACATCCTGCAAAATATCTTCCGCATCCTCATTGGTTTTTACACGCTTTCGGATATATCCGAACAGTTTGCTGCCGTATTCGCGGACAGCCTGAGTTACGGTTTGCCTCCTTTCTTCAGCCAAAGCAATTGTGAGAGTTTCGCTCATCCTGAAGACCAAGACGAGCGGTACGGGAAATTACTTTAAAGTTGTAAAGAATTTCTGCTTCACGACTATTCAGTATCTTGCCTTCGTCATTGCGAAGGAGGCTTTGCGACTGAAGCAATCTCACAATGGGATTGCTTCGCTCGTCCCTCGCTCGCAATGACGGTTTTTTTAAACTGAACCACTACCGTATCTTGCGATAGAACTATGCACTACATCTCTCACTTATCAAAAGATAAAAAGCTGGCTGCGGTGATTGGGAAGCATGAGCCGTTCCGCCTGAGAAAGCGAAAAAACGTTCCCCTGCGATTGTGCGCATCCATTATGAGCCAGCAATTGTCGGGCAGGGTAGCAGATGTGATCTATGAGCGCTTCCTGAATTTATTTGATGGCGAAGAACCAACACCCGAGCAGATTTTGAAAGTGAAGCATGAAACTTTAAGAAAGATCGGGCTTTCAAACAACAAAGCGATTTACGTGCGCAACGTTGCCCTGTTTGCAGTGGAAAAAGGAATGGATGAACGCAAACTTGCCAAAATGGACAATGAGGAGGTGATCGAATATCTCACGGAAATCAAAGGCGTTGGAAGATGGACTGCTGAAATGATCCTGATGTTCACGTTGGGAAGGGAAGATGTATTTGCGGTAGATGATCTTGGAATTCAGAATGCGATAAAGGGGATTTACGGGTTTAGGACTATGCATATTAAGAAGCTGAAGGAGAGAATGATTAAAATATCCAAAGCATGGAGTCCTTATCGCACCTATGCCTGCCTTCACTTGTGGCATTGGAAGGATGGTGGGAAGTGAAGAATTTCAGCTATCCATATTTTCCCCCAACTGCCTTCCTCACACTTCCGAATTTCAGCAATCGCTTTTTTGCGGTTTCATAGTCCAGGCCAAGGGCTTCCTTCACCATCCGCGTGCCTCGGTCAACGAGTTTGTCATTGCTTAGTTGCATATCAACCATCTTGTTTCCTTTCACGCGCCCTAGGCGTATCATCGCAGAGGTAGAGATCATATTGAGTATGAGCTTTTGCGCAGTGCCGGCCTTCATGCGTGTGCTTCCCGTTACAAATTCTGGCCCTACAACGGCCACCAAAGGATGGTCAGCATGTTTTGTAACGGGCGCATTGGGATTGCACGTGATGCAGGCGGTAAGTATCCTTTGCTCCCTGCATTTTTGCAATGCGCCAACAACATAAGGAGTAGTTCCTGATGCGGCAATTCCAATCACCGTATCATTCGAATGAATATTGTGCGCTTGCAAGTCGCTCCATCCCTGCTCTGGCTTGTCTTCGGCAAACTCTACGGCCTTCCTTATTGCGCTGTCACCGCCTGCAATCAATCCGATCACTAATCCATGCGGCACTCCGAAAGTAGGCGGACATTCGGATGCGTCAACAATCCCAAGCCGTCCGCTCGTTCCTGCTCCGATATAAAATAATCTTCCTCCGCTCAGCATCCGGTCAACAATTTCGTCAACCAATTTAGCGATGGCAGGGATCAGCTCCTTCACCACCAGCGGCACTTGCTGATCTTCATGGTTGATGTTGGCGAGCAATTCCTCAACCGGCATCTTTTCGAGGTCGTGATAAAGAGAGGGCTGTTCGGTTATTTTTTCCATTTTTAGTAGTAAGTAGTCAGCATACAGTAGTCAGTAGTCATTCATCATTAATTTCATTGTGAAATTTGATCAATCCTTCCATCGGGCTTTTCAAAATGATACCCTTTTTTAGTCCTGCTTTTTTCATAACATTATCAAGGATAGGCTCATTCAGCTTTGCGATGGAACCAATGAAATGAACTGGAAGATTTTTGTGCCCATCATATTTGCAAACATGACGCTGAACAAATTCATCAAATCCTTTTTTCAGCATGTCATTAATGAAAGGATGGTTATTGTTCTCGGTGAGAAATCCCGCAAAAGAAGCGACAAACTGATTGGGCATCGGCTTGTGGTGAACCGTGTTGAGAATTTCCTGACGGTTCATTGTAAATTGCCCTTCAACCTTTTTTTTCAGATCATCAGGTAGTTCACGATAGAAGTATGCCTGCAATAGCCTCCGCCCTAAATATCCACCGCTTCCTTCATCACCCAGGAAAAATCCGAGCGAAGGAATGTTGTCTTTGATCTTCTCACCATCATAAAGACAGGAATTTGATCCAGTGCCTAGGATGCATGAAATTCCAGCTTCTTTACCGCAGGTAGCTCGTGCAGCAGCAAGGAGATCATGTTCAACTTCAACGAAGGCATCGGGGAAAACTGTTTTCAATGCCTGGCTCACAGCTGTTACATTATCGGGTTGGGATATTCCCGCGCCATAAAAGAAAACTTTAAGGGGCGAGGTGTTTATCTTCGGAAGCAACTCGGTTCTGAACACGTTGCCAATTTCCTTCCCGCTTTGAAAAAAAGGATTGATGCCGGTTGTATAAACCGATGAGCGATGTCTGTCGTTCAGGAGTTCCCATCGGGTTTTCGTGGAGCCGCTGTCTGCAATTAGTATCACAAGATTTATTGGATGAGTTGAACTTTTTCAAAAATACGGCAGCTATAATAGAAGTGTTAATTTGGACGCTCTTTTTCTTTGAACATCGCATGAAGGATAAAAAACTGAATTTTCTTTTGCCTTTGCTTCTGTCGCTGGTGCTGGTAGTGGGCATGGTCGTTGGGTTTCGCCTGCGTGAATCTACCTGGAGCAAGCGCCCTATTGCCGACCGTGGCGATTACAGCAGGCTCGATGAGATTCTTTCAATCGTGGAGAGCAAGTATGTTGATACGTTTGACCGGGAACAAACAATTGACGGATTGGTGGAAGACCTGGTTGCCAAACTTGACCCGCATTCATTTTTCATACCGGCTTCAGAACTCAAAACGGTGAACGAATCGCTTGAAGGAAACTTTGAAGGCATCGGGATTGAGTTTTATGTACTGAACGATACCATCATTGTTGTGTCACCAATTTCCGGAGGTCCTTCCGAAGCTCTGGGAATAATGCCGGGCGACAAGATCGTGAAGATCGAAGATACTCTTGTGGCGGGCACGGGCATTACCAGCAATGACGTGGTGAAAAAATTGCGGGGGAAAAAAGGGTCGAAGGTGAAGGTGAGCATACAAAGAAACCGTGAGGAGGAATTGCTTGATTTTGTGATCACCCGGGATAAAATCCCGATAGCCAGCCTTGAAGTCGGATACATGGTAGATGATGAAACAGGTTTTATCAAGCTGAGCCGCTTCAGCGGAACTACCTACAAAGAGTTCACGGAAGAGGTGAAGCGATTGAAATCACTCGGCATGAAAAAGATGCTGCTCGATCTGAGACAAAATCCTGGCGGATACCTCGAGGCGGCAACGCATATCCTCGATGAGCTGATTGATGATGACAAACTTGTGCTTTATACAGAAGGACGAAGCTATAAACGAAAGGAATACCGTGCGCGCATGGCCGGAATTTTTGAGGAGGGCAATATTGTGGTGATCATTGACGAAGGCTCCGCATCTGCCAGTGAAATTCTTGCCGGTGCAATTCAGGATCTTGATCGCGGAACTGTGGTGGGCAGAAGATCTTTTGGAAAAGGATTGGTGCAGGAGCAATATAATTTACGTGACGGTTCAGCGCTGAGACTTACCGTGGCCCGGTATTACACGCCCTCCGGGCGCAGCATTCAAAAACCTTACGGTGAGGGTAATGAGCAATATTATAATGAGACCGCAGAACGCTATTATCATGGAGAATATGAGAATGGCGACAGCATGATGGTTCTGGATTCGTCAAAATATTACACAGCCTCCGGAAAAGTGGTTTATGGTGGAGGAGGGATCATGCCTGATGTTTTTGTAGCCGTTGATTCCATTGAAGACCTGCAGGCCCTGGCGCAGGTAAGGAGCTTCATCCCTGAATTTATTCTTGATAAGTATTCAAACAACCAGACCTTCTTTAAAAGGTTCGGTTCGCTGAAAACGTTTGCGGATGCATTTTATATACCTGATGCCACTTACTCGGATTTTATTCAGTTGGCAAAAGAAAAAGGACTAAGCGTAAAGGATGAGCAGCTTGTCAGGCTTCGGGAAAAAATAAAAGTTCTGATGAAGGCTCAAATTGCAAAGCAGGAGTGGAAAAGCGAAGGTTATTATTCGGTTTACAATACCATTGATAAAACCCTGCAGAAAGCGCTTGAAGTACTGAACACTCCGGCAGTTGCTGTGAGCACCAATGACCGCTAAAAATCACTTTTCCTTAAATACCAGCGTAATGGGAATTCCTTTAAAATCGAATTTCTGCCGGATAGTATTTTCAAGATAATTGCGATACGGCTCCTTGATGTATTTGGGGTGATTGCAAAAGAATGCAAATGCCGGATTTTTAGCTGACACTTGCGTTACGTACTTGATCTTCACCATTTTCCCTTTGTGTGCAGGTGGAGGATACTTTTGCATGGCTGCTTGTAAATAATCATTCAGCTCGGAAGTGGAGATCTTGGTGTGCATTTTCTCGTAAACCTTCAGGGCGGTTTCCACCACCTGGAAGATTCTTTGTTTGGTCAATGCAGAAATAAAAATGACCGGAACATCGGTGAAGGGCGCCAGTCTTGCTTTAATTTCTTCCTCGAAGACGTTTACAGTTTTTGAGGTTTTCGCCTCAACCAGGTCCCACTTGTTTACGGCTATGATAATACCTTTCTTCTTTCTTGCAGCCAGAGAAAAAATCTTTAAATCCTGAGCTTCGATTCCTGCCGTAGCATCTATAAGAATAACACAGATGTCCGATTCATCTATCGCATTGATCGCCCTGATAACGGAATAAAATTCGAGGTTCTCTTCTACCTTATGTTTTTTCCTGATACCGGCAGTATCAATGAGCAAAAGATCTTTATTGAAAAGATTGTAACGGGTGTGAATAGAGTCGCGGGTAGTGCCTGCAATATCGGTAACAATTTGCCGGGGAACTCCAATCAGAGCATTCAGCAATGATGATTTGCCAACGTTAGGACGCCCTACGATGGCAATGCGGGGAATGTGATTCTCATGCTTTTCTTCCGGCTGTTCTTCAATTCTCTCCGTGATAGCATCCAGCACTTCTCCGGTGCCGCTGCCGCTGATGGATGACAATGGGAAGTAGTCCTTAAACCCGAGGCTGTAGAATTCATTCACATCGTAGAGCCGCTCGGCATTGTCCACTTTGTTGATGACAATGAGCACTTCCTTTTTAGATTTGCGAAGCAGCTTCGCAATATCCAGTTCCAGGTCAGTGATCCCGACTGTGACATCGAGCATAAAGAGGATTAGTGATGATTCCTCAATTGCAATTTTCACTTGCTCGCGGATCTCTTTTTCAAAAACGTCATCAGAATTCGTGACAAATCCACCGGTGTCAATAATGTTGAATTCCTTGCCTGCCCATTCCACGATTCCATATTGCCTGTCGCGTGTTACTCCGCTGGTGTCATCAACGATAGCCTGCCGTGCCCCGATCAGCCTGTTAAAGAGGGTTGACTTACCGACATTTGGCCTGCCTACTATGGCTACTGTATAACTCATTTATTAACGCGGACTGCGAATTTCGGGATTTGCCGGGAATTCAATGTCAGGTTATTCGTAACCCAGGCTTTTGAGAAATTGAGGGTTATCACGCCAGTTTTCTTTCACCTTCACGTGAAGAGCAAGAAAAACTTTTTTACCTACCATTTCTTCAATATCTTTTCGTGCTGCCATCCCCACCTTCTTCAGCGCGCTTCCGTTTTTCCCAATAAGAATGGATTTTTGCGAATTACGCTCGACAAATATCTCAGCCCTTA
>CAYOYI010000199.1:0-7542 GCA_964408105.1 uncultured Chitinophagaceae bacterium
CAGGGTTTCCCGGGAGTTCAACGCAACAACGATGGTGATTATGTGGATTTTGAACTGGGGGAGGAGTTGCCGCTGCCCCGGCAAAGCCCCGGCGCGCTCGAACTTTTCGGCAAGCGGCTGAACCTAGCCGTCCTCGATCCCGGCCTGATTCAGGATGTGGACCTTTAAAAGTTGTTATTCATTACCTTCCGCAAACAACCAGTAGTGGATTTGATTTCACCTGGGCCCTTGGAAACGATGATACTGTGCATACAATGATTCCACCGGATACGGTTTTGTTCAGCCCTCCGGTGGTAAATGCGGATACCACTTATTACATAACCGCCTGGGTTCAAAGCCGGGAGTGTCAGCAGATTGCCATTCACCGTGATACGATAAGAGTTTATACCGAACCTAAGATTTCATTTATTCCGGATAGAACTGACGGGTGTTCGCCACTTTCTGTCAGTTTGGATAATCAAACAAAGGGCCTGTTGGATTCGCTGATCGTGGACTTTGGTGATGGTGCGCAAGTTGTCCTTTACAATACTTCGGATGACATATCGCACACGTTTGAAAACAACACGAATAGAGATACGACTTTTATAATTAAATACACCGCAATTAACGGTTGTGGAGTTTCCTATGATTCTCTCAGGGTTATCGTATTTCCGAACATCGTAAATGCTTCCATCTCTATTTCCCCCACCGCTGCCTGTGTATATCAGGAATTTACCCTTACTAATAATTCAAGCGGAGCAACATACATCTATTACGACCTCGGCACAGGCGCACCAAGTTCAGCTTCTAACACAGACGAAACGCTAACCTTCACCTTCGACTCTCCCGGAAATTATACCATCTTCCAGCACATCTATTCAGGTGATTCATGCAGCTATGATTATGATTCTGTAAGTGTCATTGTGCACGAAAGTCCGGTTAGTGATTTTGAAGCTGATCAACCGGGCTTTGAGTGTGCAGGCCCGATTGAAATCGTATTCACAAATAATTCTACAGGCGCGATTGAATATTATTGGAACTTAGGTGATGGCCATATTGATTCCATTACTGACCCGATACACATCTATGCAAATTCCGGTTTTTATGATGTCGTACTTGTTGCAACCAACATTTTTGGCTGTTCCGATACAATGCCAATAACGATTAACCCTGAACACAGAAAGAACATCCTTAACATACCTAATGCCTTTAGTCCGGAATACAATATAGCCGGAGTTAATACATTTCATCCATCAGGAACTTGCCTCCAAACATACAGTATCGAGATATTCAATTCCTGGGGAGAGCGGTTATGGTTTTCAGATTCCCTAGCTAACGGACAACCGGCTGAAGGGTGGAATGGAGTTTATAAAAATGAATTGTCACCACAGGATGTCTATGTATGGAAAGTAATAGCAACTTTTCAAAACGGAGAGATATGGTTGGGTAAAGATTATGGGAATTCCCGAAAACCGATTGGATCAGTAACATTAATCAGGTAACGCTATGAAGAAAATAAACATCCTGATTTTAGTTGTTACTCTCGGAGCGGTAATTTCTTCCAAAGGGCAGGATCCGAATTTCTCTCAATACGAGGTTATCAAGCATTATTATAATCCTGCGTTTACAGGAGATGCCAAAAATATCAGAGCGGGATTCGCATATCGAAATTTGTGGCCAAACGTTCCGGGGATTTCATTTCCCGGTCCATTATCAACTTACATTGCATACATGGACTTGGGGCTTATGTGGTTCAGGATTTTGAAGGTGAAGGCTTTCTTCGTTACACGTCCGGTGGCTTGCTTTATTCCTGGCATACCTCTACAAAAAGCGTTGTGAAGCCGGTCTTCCAGTTTTACGCAGGGTTTAAAATTTCATTTAACCAATTGAACATAGACTGGTCTAAATTGGAATTTAGCGACCAGTTCGAGCCAACTCAGCTGGGTGTTGTCAGATCCTCTGCTTTCGCCCCTAACAGCAGTGGTCAGAAATTGTTTTTTGACATGGATTTTGGAATTGCCGGAAGATTTCTTTTGTCACCGAACTGGACCAATGAAGTTAGCTTCTCAGTTGCTCATCTGGTACGTCCGGATATTTCACTTACCGGAGTGGAGACTATCCTCCCCTTAAAATACACCGGACATCTGATCACCAGCTTTCCGCTTTCAAAAAAGAACAAACTTCATCTCAGTCCGAAGGTGCTGATTGAAAGCCAGGCAGACTTCATGTCGTTTACACCTGGAATAACCCTCTACTATGTAAAAAAAGTCAACATGAAAATTGAGACTAAGCCTTTTTATATTGGGGTATACTACAGAACGGGAGGCTTCAATGATGGAGGCAATGCCAACAGTATTATTCTGAATGTTGGCCATAATGGTTACTGGGAACCAAAGAACATGAAGTATCAAATAGGCTTTAGCTATGACGCTACAATGGTTAATCTACCTATAAACTATACTTATGGAGCTTTCGAAATAACCGCAACTATAGTGTTTAACACCAAATCCCTGGACAAATTGAATAAACGATGTCCGGAATTTTTAGGGAGTCCTCTGGGCCCAATTGAATGATTTTGGAAGTTTAATTTACTTACCAGTTATCCGATTAATTTACAGATGGAAATTATAACTCTTGTATCTGTCAAAGCCTATAAATTTTCAGTATGCTTATTACCTTAACCTCAACCGCTATGAACTTCCTGATTAAATAGCTACCTTGTCCTTTATTCTTTCACCAAAATACAATCACATGACAACAAAAGAAGCGACCATGACCACACAGCAAGTTGCTGACCGTTTCATGGAATTTGCAAGCAAAAATCAATGGACAGAAGCTCAAAACGAACTTTTCTCCGATGATGCGGAAAGCGTTGAGCCTCCTCATGCGCAGGGTTTGCAAACCGTAAAAGGCATTGATGCTATCAGAAAAAAAGGCGAGCAGTTCGGCCAGATGGTAGAAGAAATGCACAGCGGTTACACCGGAGATCCCATTGTTGCCGGAAATCATTTCAGCGTTGCGATGGGTATGGATGTAACCATGAAAGGCGCTGGCCGGATGAAGATGGATGAGATTGCCGTTTACCAGGTACGTGACGGTCAGATCGTGAAGGAGCAATTTTTCTATTGAGAATTTTTTGCTGGCAGGTTTAAATGAGAAGGGCTGCGAATGCAGCCTTTTTCATTGCAGCAATGTCACTTAAGTTATAAACTTGAAATAGCAGGAACTGCACCTTACATTTACATAAATGTCAAACATTCCAGTTGCCGGTTTAGCTGATCCGTTCAGTTCGATCTCTCACCTCGTCAGTGCAGGAGCAGGGCTTTTAGGTTTTATTGCTCTTACAATAAAAAGTAGAGGTAAGACCAGCAATCAGATCAGCCTCATCATTTATTCGTTCTGCCTGATCTTTCTGTTTTCAATGAGCGGTGTCTTCCATTCGCTGGAAAGGGGCACCCCGGAAAGGAAGATTTTTCAAATCCTTGACTACGTTGCCATCTATGGCATGATAGCCGGAACGTTCACGCCCATCCATATCATCTTGTTCCGGGGAATGCGCAGATGGCTTATTCTTTTGCTGGTGTGGTCGGTTGCAATCACCGGATTAACGATGACCTCTCTTTTTTTTGATCAGATTCCGGAATGGGTTTCGCTGATGTTTTTCCTCGGGCTTGGCTGGAGCGGATATTTCAGCTTCCGGTTCATTTACGAGTACCAAAGAAAATATGCCGCATATATAGCGGTGGGAGGAATTGCCTACACGATTGGCGCGATACTCGATTTCACGGAATATCCGGTTATCATTTCAGGCGTCATCGGGCCACATGAGATCTTTCACGTCTTCGTGATTCTGGGCGCGCTGGCTCATTGGCTGCTGATCTACCAAATCGCTGACTACAGAAAAACCTGAATGTTCAAACTTTTTAAGGAGCCTCTTTTTCATTTCTTTGTGCTTGGGGCGTTGCTCGTTGTTATTTACGAAATCTTTAACTATGAACGTCTAACTGACAGTCATCCGTGATTACGGTTTAAGTACCAAGCGTAGAATCTTCAATTGACATCAGACCAATTTTCTATTCTTAACACGGACAAAAGCGCTTATTTCCTATTTTCAGGTCAATGTCACGAATTCTCCGCAATCATTTTGATGATCTGTCCGGTTCGTTTCAAAAGCATGTTGAGAAAGTTAACAAGCGAACGAGCGAAAGATCAATTCACGGCCTTCGGGTTACCATCAAAAGAATGCGTGCTTTCTTTTTCCTGATGGAATTCCTTGACCCCAAGAGAGTCAACTCCAACAAAAATTATGAAAAGCTGAAAAACTTATTCAGAGAGGCCGGTAAAATTCATGATGGACAAGTACAAGTTGCGCTGCTAAAAGAGTTCAACGATACCAGGGGAGCCTCAGAAGTTTCCACGCTAAGCTCGCGCGAACACAACAACAAGCTAAAAACAGAGCTGCGTAGGGTGAAGAGCAAAAAGCTGATACAAAAGATGAAGAAATCTCTGGAACCTGTTTTTGCCAGACATGATAATAATTCGTTGGGTGAATCCATTTTCAAATTCGTGAATCTCAATGTCAGGAAATCAATCAGGAATGCCGAAGAGCATTCATTGCACAACGCACGGAAAAAATTAAAAACAGCACACTACGTGTTGGAAATCTTTAAAAAGAAAAAGCCTAAAGCGGCCGCTATGCTCTCAACCCTTGACCCTATAGAAGAGAAGATTGGCAGGCTTCAGGACTTATCGAACACTACAAAAGCGATTAGTAAAAAACGGAAAGGCCAAAAAGTGAATAGAAAGGATTCTGACCTTCAATCAAAGGTGCTTAAAGAAATGGAACAACTGGAAGTTCAGATACAAAAAGATTTCGGGCGGCTCAAAACACAGCTTGCAACAACAAAATAACAGAGCACTTTTTGGCGTGAGTGTCAAATGATAGGATGATCTTACGCCAGGGTTAAAATCCATTTAAAATAACCTTGATAAGAATCAATGTCGGATGGCCTTGCTATGATCCTGAATAAAACGCTCTTCTTTATAAAAGATAGCCACGATGATGAAGAGTACTGCCGCACCAAGCATGAGATAAGCGAAGAAATAGAAGTAGTCCGAACCCTTTAATTTGTGCACTGCAATTTGCTGTGACGAAAATGAGTTGTCCGAAAAAATTGTTTGAACCGGCTGTTTATTGATGTCAAGAATCTCGAATGTCTTATTCTGTTGGTCAGTTTTTCCAATCACAAATGTTCCGGAGAAGGCGGTGGTGTCAGCAGTCTCCTCTGCATTGAGAGTCAAAACAGAAAGCGATTTTATCTTTTCGGTTTCCAGCTTATACCCTTCTTCGATTCCCTCAAAATCTGACACTTTAAATTGAGTTTTAACTCCGGGAGAAACATTTTCCAATTGTACATCCCGTAAGATGAAACGGTTGACCTCGGTGGTTACTAAGTTTCCAACCGTCACTGTCAACCAGAACAATCCCATTATGAGCGATTTCATGGCATTAGGCGCCTGGGTGTAAGAAAACTCCAAAGCCGTAATTGACACTAAAACCTCTGCCGCAGTGATTATCAAAAATGCAAGCAACTGCCAGCCAACGTGCATAGGCATTCCCTGCTCGATATTCCCTTCGATCCACGCAATGATCACAAAGGAGATTACCGTGATAAAAAGTCCGATAGAGATTTTTCGGAGATAAGTGAGCTTGAAAAACCTGTTAATAACAGGGTAAACAATCAGCGAAAAAAGCGGGGTAAGCGTCACAATAAGAAACGGGTTCATTGCTTGCACTTGTGCGGGCAATACGTCAAACTTTATAAATCCAAGATCAAAGGTTTTATTCATCAGCGACCGTTCAGCCTGCAATACCCAGGTTGAGCCGGTTTGGTCAAAGAGCGACCAAAACGCAGAAACGAAAAGATAGACTACACTTAGCTTGAAGATGATCTTTAGCCCCTTGGGATGAAAAACTTCCCGTTTGAATTCCTGCCAGCCAACAGGCGGCATCGCAATGAATTTTTTCCGCCCAAGCCAAAAAATAAAAGTTGCTATGAACATCAGGACGCCCGGCACCCCGAAAGCTATGGATGGTCCTATCTTTTGAAGTAAATAAGGAGTGAGCAAAGTCGAGAAAAATGCACCCACATTGATTGAGATATAGAAATACCCAAACACTCTTTCCAGCAATGAACTGTTCTCCCGATTGAACTGGTCTCCCACGTGCGAAGAGACGCACGATTTAATACCTCCCGCACCTATAGCAATAAGTGCAAGTCCAACGGCCAAACCTTCCTGCGTTTCCCAAAGAGCAAGAACCGCATGTCCGATACAGTAAAAGAGTGATAACCTAATAATGGTTTTGTACTTACCCCAAAATATATCAGAGATAAGCGCTCCAACCAATGGGAGAAAGTATGCAGCCATCACAAACGTGTGCTGCCAGATCGTTGACTTCGCCTCACCCATCAGCAAATACTGGGTCATGAAAACGATAAGGATGGTTTTCATCCCATAGAAACTGAATCGTTCGGCAGCTTCATTGCCAACAATGTAAGGAATGCCCGAAGGCATTCTGGCTTTTGAGGAAGCGACTTTGTTCATTTGGGCTTAAGAAGGCGCTAAGGTAAAGAATAGCAGGTTTATCGAAGCCTGGGAATTATTTTTACCAAACAAACGTTTGGTAAAATCGTAGAAACAGTATAATTTTGACCTGATCTTTTTTATAAATGCCAAAGCAAAAAGTCAACAAAGAATACGTAGTGCACCAGGCGCTGAAGATGTTTCGAAAAAAAAGCTATCATCAGGCCACGATGGCGAATATTGGTGAAGCAGTGGGTTTATTGAAGGGCAGCATCTATCATTACTTCGATAGTAAAGAGGAGTTAATGAAAGAAGTGATGATGTATGTCCATAAATTTTTTCAGGACCAGGTTTTTGTGCATGCCTATGATAAAAATCTTGCTGCAAAAGAACGGATGGAGAAGATGATTGCCGTTACAGAACGGGTTTTTCTCAGCAGTGAAAAAGGAAACATCATGGGGAATATCGGCCTGGAAACCGCCCACGTTAATCCGGAGTTTCAGGAACTGATACAGATATTCTTTAAGCAGTATTTAAAAGCATTAAAAACCATCTATTCCGAGAAATATCCTGAGGAGAAAGCGCAGGAGTTGGCTGAGCAAACTGTGGCCGAGATGGAGGGGTCACTGATGCTGTCCCGGATTTTTAATAAAAAAGATTTTTTTCTGAAAACAAACAAAAGAGCGTTGGAAAGGTTAGATGTAATTTCAAACGGTCGTTTGGTAAAACCTCAGAATTAGATAAATTTGTCGTCCCGATTTTTTAAACCAAAAAAAGAAACATTATGGAAGCAGTAGCTGAAAAACCCAAATCACAATCAGCGGCTACAAAAACCTCAAGACACGTAAGGTCAGTGGCTGTATTAGGCTCTGGCGTGATGGGCTCGCGTATCGCCTGCCACTTTGCCGGCATTGGCGTAAAGGTTCTCTTGTTGGATATAGTACCAAGAGACTTGCCGGAAAATTTAAAGAACAACAA
>CAYOYI010000200.1:0-7478 GCA_964408105.1 uncultured Chitinophagaceae bacterium
TTGATCGCAACACTTCCATTCACATCAATAAAACCTGAATTTCGGTCAGCCGATTGGAATGGAGCTAATCCCTCTGAAAATCGATTTACGTCAGTTACACCTGAAGCATTAACCGGTGTCTCTTTCCCTGTTTTGTCTATCACAACAAAGTTGCCACCGCTCTTTGCAACAGCATATCCGCCATTAAATTCAGTTACATGATCGTACTTGGTATGAATTGCAGTATTCCCTTTGGTATCAAGAAATCCCCATTTTTTAGCCACTTCAATTGGAGCCATTCCATCATCAAAACCCTTGGTGCCGAAACCAAACACATTTGCCAGCCTGAAGCCGCTAACATCGGTTTTTAGCCTTTCACCTTTAATATTGATAAAGTAAAACTGCTTGGTTCTCGGATCATAAATCGCAGCCAGCCCGTCCTTAGAAAATTCATTACATTTTTCAAAGGCCGGTTGAATGATGAAAGTGCCGCTGGGATTGATATACCCCCAAGTTTTTCCTCCTACAGGTTTGACGAGTGCAACATTGGTCTGAGAGAAAACGATTTGTGAAACAAACAGGCTTAAGCATAAGATCAGTGTTTTCATTTTTATGGTGTTTTTGTTTTCAAGAGTGCGCCAATTTAATAGATATTTGAAAATATCTGGTAATTACAGGACAGTAACATTAACTGAAAATTACTTTACTTTCTTTGCTATTTATATCTTGCCAAAATATTTATCTTCATAATTGAAGATCATTCATATGTATCGGTTGCTAAATTTTATTACCGTTTTGCTGGCAAGTGTTACAAGCGCTCTTGCACAAGGTGAGACCAATATCTGGTACTTTGGTACACTTGCAGGCGTTGACTTCAATTCAGGAACACCTATCGCCTTGACGAACGGAGCCCTTAACACCAGTGAAGGATGCGCCACGATTGCAGACAGGAACGGGAATCTTATTTTCTACACTGACGGAATCAAGGTTTGGACGAGATTGCATACTCAAATGCCTAATGGATTCGGCTTATTAGGCGACCCTTCCTCGGCCCAATCTGCAATTATAGTTCCCAGGCCGGGGTATCCGGATTTATATTACATATTTACGGTTGACGATGGAGGAGGTCCAAACGGACTCAGATATTCTGTCGTTGATCTCACTTTAAACGGAGGACTGGGAGACGTTGTTGCTGTAAGCAAGAATACCTTGCTTTTTACGCCCTCGGTAGAAAAAGTGACCGCAGTCAAACATGCTAATGGTATTGATGTTTGGGTGTTGTCCCATGGGCTCAACAACAACCGCTATTACGCTTATCTTGTTACTTGCAAGGGTGTGAATGCCCCGATAACTTCAGACGTGGGCAGTGTGGAGGGATGGCCGGGATGGGGCTATCTTGTTGCATCTCCCAATGGACAAAGGCTGGCATCAGCGATGCGCTCGGTCGGCTTTGAGGTCCTTGACTTCAACCATGCTACCGGAGTTGTATCTAACCCGATCCTTCTCGGCCATGGAGGCAATTGTTATGGCATATCATTTTCGCCCAACAACAACGTGTTGTATGGTTTAACCATAGTGGGCGGACAAATACTTCAATGGAATCTTCAGGCCGGCACGCCAGCGGCAATAATCGCATCCGCTTACAACGTGGGAACAGCGTATGGCACCGGTGCCCCATACAGAGGAGGAGCCATGCAATTAGGTCCGGACGGGAAATTATATATCTGCCAATTCAGACAACCGTATCTATCCGTTATCAATAATCCCGATGTTTTAGGGGCTGGTTGCAATCTTCAATTTAACGCAGTCAACCTTTCCGGCCGAGATGCAGTGCTCGGTCTGCCGCCTTTTATCCAAAGCTACTTCGATACAACTGCGGTGATACAATCGAGTGGAAACTGCACCGGACATCCGGTCAATTTCTCAATTAGTGGAAACACTACCTATCTTGACTCCGTGAAATGGAATTTTGATGATCCGGGATCCGGGCCTCAAAACATTTCTGCAAGTCTTACTCCTTCGCACGTTTTTAGCTCTTCAGGCATTTATAATATCCAATTGATAAGGTATTTGGGTTGCGTTGCTGATACCAGTTATAAAGTTTTATCAATAGTAGGCCCCTACCCTTATACAAACAACGTTTCCATTTGCCCGGGTACCAGCTATACTTTGCCAGGTGGGAATATTATTACTTCACCGGGCGTATATACCGATACGGTTGCTGCTTTAAATACTTGCGACAGCATTGTCACGACCAACCTCATTTTTGGTAATCCTAACATTATTATCAGTAGCGACACTGCCGTTTGCCTTGGGAGCACAGTTCAATTGAATGTTAGCGGTGGGCTGTTTTCATATTCATGGTCGCCTGCAGCAACCTTGAATGATTCGGCAATACAAAATCCAATTGCAACACCTCAGCAAACAACTACTTACTTCGTCCGGACGACCACGTCTTCCGGTGAATTGATCGCCAATGGTGATTTCACCTCCGGCAATTCAGGATTTTCAAGCTCATATACGCATACGTCTAATTTGCTTCCGGCAGCAACTTATTTTATAGGCAGCGATCCAAGCCTTTATAACAGCGGTTTTAACGCCTGTAGTGATCATACTAACGGAAGCGGGAACATGATGATCATTAACGGTGCCGGGAATCCGGGCGTGACAATTTGGTGCCAATCGGTAAATGTGATTCCCAATACTGACTTTGCTTTTTCATGCTGGCTGGGGAGCCTTAATTCCGTGAGCCCGGCAGTGCTGCAATTTTCAATTAACGGAACTTTAATAGGCGCACCATTCAGCGCTTCGCCTATCCCATGTAACTGGCAGCAATTTTATGCCACATGGAATTCAGGGAGCAACTCTACAGCAAACATTTGTATTGTAAATCAAAATACCGCTGCCGGAGGAAATGATTTTGTCATTGATGATATTTCTTTCACCGGATTTTGTGATGCAACGGACTCGGTGACCGTAACCGTAATTGATCCGAAGTATAATACCATTGATACATCTGTTTGCGAAGGCTCTGTTTACACTTTTCCTGATGGAACAACATCATCGGTTACATCTTCCAACTCATCAACAGTTTTGAGCCATCAAGGATGCGACAGTATCATCACTACAAATCTTTTCGTCATTCCTTCAGATTCGACAACCATTATTGATACGATCTGCTCAGGATCTTACACACTTCCGGATGGCTCTGCAGTAAACTCAACCGGAGTTTACGAAGTTGTAATACCAAATCATTTGGGATGTGATAGTGCGGTCATGACTGTTCTAACCGTTTTAAATTTGAGCGCAGTATCTCTGCCGAATCATGTATCATGTTTTGGCGATAGTAACGGGTCAGTTACTGTAACAACTTCTGGCGGTTTAGCCCCGCTAGCTTTTGAACTAAACTTAAGCGGCAACCTTATTGCATCAAATCAATCGGGTGTTTTTGGAAATCTTGCTGCAGGAACCTACAGCGTAATTGTGACCGATGATTATGGTTGTGCTGATTCAAATGGAGTGATTATAACTCAACCTCTGCTCTTTTCATCAACACCTGCGGCAACAAGCATTTCATGCTTTGGCTTAAATGACGGGGCTATAGCATTTGGTCCTGCTGGAGGAACTCCGGCTTATACAATTTCTATTACCGGTCAACCGTCTAACTCATCCGGCATATTTACAGGGCTGTCTCCTGGTACTTATGACTATTTAATTGAAGATGCTAATGGATGTATTGACAGCGGAACGGTTGTGATCTCAGAACCCCCAGCCATTGTGATTCAAATACTGCCCGACACGTTGGAAATGAATCTTGGTGAAACGTTGCAATTAAATGCAAGCTCCAATTATGATCCCGATGCTTCTTATTTATGGACACCTGCAGAAGGGCTCAGTTGCACCAATTGTCCCGATCCATTGACCACCGCGCTTAACAGCATTGTTTACCAGTTACAAGTAAGCACCAATACGAATGGAAATTCCTGCATACATTCAGTTAATGTTCCGATAACTGTATTTGCCAGCCACGATATTTTTATTCCGAATGCCTTTACCCCAAATGCTGACAGAACAAATGACTACTTTGAGATTTATGGTAGTTTATTGGCTATCAAAAATTTTCAGGTACTGATCTTCAATCGTCTAGGAGAAAAGGTCTTTGAGGATAATGACGCTCATTTCAAATGGGACGGAACGTATAGGGGAAAATTGCTGAATCCGGATGTTTTTGCTTATTCCATCCAAACAACCTATTTAGATAACTTCCCGCCAAAGCAATTCAAGGGTAGCGTTACTTTAATAAGATAAAGTAAATAAATCCATACATTTAGGCTCATTTTCAAATCACAATGTCCGCAATACTTGGTGAGCTTTTAGGAACTATGCTGCTGATCATCCTTGGAGGTGGTGTGGTGGGTGGTGTTGTCTTGAACAAAACAAAATCGCAAAACTCCGGCTGGGTGGTCATCACTATTGGTTGGGGACTGGCTGTTTCAATGGCTATTTATGCTGTAGGAAAATTTAGTGGGGCTCATATCAATCCCGCTGTGACCCTTGCATTGGCTTCCATTGATGAATTCCCCTGGAAAGATGTCCCGGCATATTTGGCTGCTCAGTTTGCAGGTGCACTGCTTGGTGCAGTTATTGTTTTCTTTCATTACCTACCCCATTGGCGGTCAACTGAGGATAAAGGCGCCAAGCTTGCTGTGTTTTCTACCGACCCGGCAATTCGCCATAATATCTCCAATCTACTGAGTGAGATCATAGGTACATTCATTTTGGTCATGGGCATTCTGGCAATCGGAGCAAATGAATTTACCCAAGGGTTAAATCCTCTCGTTGTTGGTTTGCTAATTGTTAGTGTTGGTATGTCGCTGGGTGGAACCACCGGATATGCGATTAATCCAGCTCGCGATCTTGGACCAAGAGTTGCGCATTTTCTTTTACCAATACCGGGTAAGGGAAGTTCAAACTGGAATTATTCATGGATACCGGTGGTCGGGCCGATCTTGGGTGGTGTTTATGGAGCCTTATTCTATAATGCACTCTTTAAAGGCCAGATTGGTAAAAGATTTTTAGTTGCAACGGTAGTTATTATTGTGATAATGGTTTTAGCTTTCATTGGAGACAGAAAGGCTGGAAGAAAATTCTTAAACTCAGAAATCAAAAAATAAAATGGACAAAAAATACATCCTCGCAATTGACCAGGGAACAACCAGTTCAAGAGCGATCCTATTCAATCAAAGTGCCGGAATACTTGGCATCACACAACAAGAATTCAAGCAACACTTTCCTAAACCCGGTTGGGTTGAACATGATGCCAATGAAATTTGGGAATCAGTAGTATCCGTGGTGAAAAATCTTTTTCAAAAAACCGCTATCTCCCCTTCTGAGATTGCCGCTATCGGAATTACCAATCAACGGGAAACGGCTGTCGTATGGGACAAGACAACAGGCAAGCCTGTCTATCATGCTATCGTGTGGCAATCACGTCAGACAAGCGGCATTTGTGATAAGTTGAAAAAAGCAGGCTACGACAAATCGGTGAGACAAAAAACAGGCCTGTTGATTGATGCTTATTTCTCCGGCACCAAAGTGAAGTGGATTCTTGACAATGTGAAGGGTGCAAAAGAAAAAGCTAAAAAAGGTGATCTGCTTTTCGGCACTATTGATACCTGGCTCGTCTGGAAACTCACGGGAGGGAAATCACACATCACAGACCAGACCAATGCATCGCGCACGCTGATGTACAACATTCACAAATTAGAATGGGACAAAGATTTGTTGAAAATGCTGAACGTCCCGGCAACCATGTTGCCGACCGTGAAAAGCTCCAGCGAGGTTTATGGGAACACCGATAAAAGTCTTTTTGGTGAAGCAATTCCTATCAGCGGTATTGCCGGTGACCAGCAGGCTGCCCTCTTCGGACAGGCGTGTTTTGAGAAAGGCATGGCAAAGAATACTTACGGCACCGGATGTTTCATGCTGATGAATACCGGTTCAAAAGCGGTGGCGTCTAAAAACGGACTAGTCACCACGATTGCCTGGCAGATTGGCAACAAGGTCGAGTATGCGCTGGAGGGCAGCATTTTCGTTGCCGGCTCTGCGGTGCAATGGCTGCGTGACGGGCTGAAATTCTTCCCCGATGCTGCCGAATCGGAAAGTTCAGCTACCAGCATACAATCATCTGACGGAGTATATGTTGTGCCTGCGTTTGTCGGGCTGGGCGCTCCCTATTGGGACAGTGATGCGCGGGGCGCCATCTTCGGGCTCACCCGCGGCACCGGTAAAGACCACATCACGCGCGCGACTCTCGAATCGGTGGCCTACCAAGCCAAAGATGTGCTCACCGCGATGGAGAAAGACTCCGGCATACGCCTGAAAGACCTGCACGTTGACGGTGGCGCCACGCGCAATAACTTCCTGATGCAGTTCCAGAGTGATATTTTGGGTGTGCCTGTGGTGCGCCCCGTGGTCACCGAGACCACCGCTTTGGGTGCCGCCTACTTAGCCGGGCTTGCCGTTGGTTTCTGGAAAGATCAAAAGGAGATCGGCAAAAACTGGAAGGCCGAACAAACCTTCAAGCCGCAAATGAAAAAACCTCAACGTGAGAAACTCTATGAAGGCTGGAAGAAAGCAGTGAAGGCAGCGAGAGGATTTAAATAACCGACTTTCCGATCCCGCGCTTCGCGGGAGAAGTAATCTCCTTTGATTATTGAATGTGTTTTGGCGCGGGGTATCTCGTTTCCTTATCTCATTGTTTTGTAGCGCACATCGCAGGAGAGTAGTAATTATCTGGGAGGAAAATCTACTACTGGAATCACGGTATTTTTTATTAGTTCGCAATACTGTCTCAGAGCTATTTCAATGATACGGTTGATCCCAGAAACTCTTTGCATTTGGTTAACCAAGCGTACTGTCGTTTGAAATTCCTTGGTTGCATAATGCCTAGTATAATTTTTGTTTCCACGGAACAAGTCAATATTGCAGTTATCAATAATTAAAATTCTATATTCAAATAAAGGCATCGAAGTTTTACCACTCACAAATGTGATTTTTATTGTTGATTCGGTTCTGGTTAATGTTTTTAGATGAAAATCGGTAACTCTTAACTCCTTTATGAAATGAAACAATGGATAATCGAGTTTCTCAATTGAAATGTTCTCATGATCCTTTTTAAGCCTTTCGCTTATTGAAACAAATTCATTCAGTGTTGCGCTAAATTGTGCCCTTTCAGAAAGATCTTTACTGGAACTTAGTCTATTAAATTTTGCACAACCGTCAATTCTTTCGGATATTTCCCCTAGATTATTTAATTCTGGAAATTCTACAATAGGGTTATACTCTAAAGGGCTAATTGCATTTACAGGCAGTTTATTTAAATCTAAAATCATCATTGCATCAGAAACAATTAATCTACAAGAATTTGTTTGATTGTTTGATTGATTTGTTGTTGTTGTTGTTGTTGTTAATAATCTTTTTGATTTAAATCTAACTAG
>CAYOYI010000201.1:0-7429 GCA_964408105.1 uncultured Chitinophagaceae bacterium
CAATTGCTGATTGCTGAAAATCTGGTGCCGTTTGAGAAAAATGAAAATTATTATCCTCTTGTTGAAGACGTGAACAAGATTCTTGAGATGGATAAAAATGCCAACCGGGAAAAAGAAATACCGTTTGAACTTGATGAAGAAAAACTAAAGGACGTTTATAAAAAGCAAATCGCGGTTTTTAAGGAAATGGGCATGGAGAGTTCCGCACCGAAATATGAGGAGTTCAGAAAGCAGTTTGACCTGTCGCTTGCCGTGAAATCAAAGAACCATACGTTTCATTATTTGCCTTACAACTTCTGGCAGAGCAAGTTTGAAATGAAAATCCATAAAGAAATTCTGATGCTGAAAGAGTTCAAGGATTTGGGGCTGGAAGTGTATTATAACGGAGAGCGGGGACTGACCGGCTTTGTAATCAATTGCTTTGCGAAAGAAACCAAATACTGGCGCAACATCGGAAAGTACACGCCCGATTTTCTGATTATCAAGCGAAAGAAAAAGGAATTGCATAAGATATTGATTATCGAAACCAAAGGGAGCGGATTTGAAAACGACAAGGTGTTCGTGAAAAAGAAGAACTATGTGGAAACGGATTTCATTGAACTGAACAAAGAGAAATTCGGATATAGGCGGTTTGACTTCCTTTATCTGAAAGATAATGACACGCTGCCCGACAACCTGAATAACCTGAAAACCAAATTTGCAGAATTCTTTAAAGACTGAGCCATGCCCATAAAATATATCCCCTACTTCCCGAACACCGTTGAAGGGCAAGCCATCCTCAACAATTTTGTGCGCACACGCAGGGCGTTGCAATACCGGGATAATGACAAGGTGCTTACAAAGATTAAGCGAGGGATGCCCTACTATGAAGCGGAGAAAATTGAGGGCATCGGCAATAACCCGAAAAACATGCTCATTCGCGGAGAGTGCATTTCAGCCTGCGCGTACCTGAAAGAGAAGGGAATCAAAGTTGACCTTGTTTATTGCGACCCTCCCTTTGCAAGCGGGGCGGATTATGCCAAGAAAGTTTTCATCCGCAGAAACCCCAAAGTTGCAACCGCTATAAAAAAAGCTGAGGAAGAAATGGAGATTGAAGATTTGAAAGCCTTTGAGGAGAAGATGTACGGAGATATTTGGAATAAGGAGGCGTATTTGAACTGGATGTATGAGAATTTGATAGCGATAAAAAGTGTGATGTCAGATACCGGAGCAATTTATTTACATATCAATCAACAGATAGGACACTATGTTAAAGTTCTTCTTGACGAAGTGTTTGGCGAAGAAAATTTTAGAAATGAAATTGTCTGGCATTATTCTGACAAATTCGCTACTGGAGGAAATGTTTTAGATAAAAATCATGATGTTATATTTCAATATTCCGTTTCAGAAGATTTCATTACAAATAGAATTACAATCAAAAAGGATGAGCCATCAAAGCGAGCATTACGAAAAAAGGTGGCAGGGAAGACAATTGATATTCTTGATGAAAATGGGAAAAAGATAGTCGTAGAATATACAGAAAAAAGCATTGACGATGTTTGGGCAATTCCAAGAACTATTGCAAAAGATGACTACGTTTATAGAACACAAAAACCTGATGAGCTTTTGTCGCGCATTATTAGAGCGAGTACAGATGATTTGAGGAATAAAAAATCGAACGATAAAATGGTAGTTGCTGACTTCTTCGGAGGAAGCGGAGTAACGGCAAAAGTCGCAAATGACTTAAAAAGGAATTTCATTCATGTTGATGTCGGTATCAATAGCATTCAAACAGCAAGGGACGGATTAAAAGCAGCAGAAGCCGAGTTTGACATTTTAGAAATCAAAGATGGGGTAAATCTTTTCCGCAACCCCGTGCAGACGATGGACAAGCTCAAGAAAATGGTTGTGGGTTTGCGAAATGAGGACAAGCTGGATAAATTTTGGGAAGGGGCAGTACAAGACAGCAAACTCGGAACGGTTCCCGTTTATCTGCCCAACCTGCTTGACCACACTACTAAGGTTTTAGACATCCCCCTGATGAACCGTGTAATCAATGAAGCAATCCCTGATTTACCGGATAGCATTAAGAAGGTAATTGTCTATTACATAGACATTGATGATGAAAAGGAGTTGCGGAAGTTCGTGAAGGAACAAAATGTACTGGTGGAAATAGAACTCCGCGACCTGAAGGAGATTCTGGATGATGTGGTTGTGGATGATCTTGCGGAATATAAAGTGAAGGAGAAAGGCGGAGAATATGAAATAGAGTTTACCAAATTCATCAGCGACAGGCTGCGGCAGAAGATTGAGGAATACAATCAAAAAGGCTTGATGCAGCCGCTTACAGGAAACGGTGAAGATGAAGAAGAAAACGGAGAGGATGAAGAAAACGGAAAGAAGAAAAAGAAATTCAGCCCGATTGAAATCAGCAAGGAAGGACTGGAACTGATTGAACTTATCAGCTTAGACTGCAAGAATGCCGAGGGCAAAGTGTGGCACAGCGACCGTGAAATCAAAATAGACAAACTCGGCTATGTGATTGATGACGGCAAAAAAACCAAGACATTTTGGGATGCAAAAATCACCTGCAAGAAAAAGCCCTTGCGCTTGAAAGTGCGAAACATCGCAGGTGATGAAGTGATAATTGATTTAAGCGAACCCGCCACTACGAAACCAAAAGAAAAGAAGAAGGCAAAAGCGAAATAGTTTCCCCGCCCATAGCGTAAACTTGGGACCTGTCAAGGGCGTCAGATAAGTACTGAACTTCTGGGATGAGCGCTACGAGACAATGTGATGAATGAGCGAGATAAGTACGCGCAAAATCCTCTTAAAAAACATCCTGCTTTTTACGTTTGATTTACAAATCTCAAGTCATATCTTTGCACCGATTTTTAAAAAAACCTACCTAAAAAATATCAATGGCTAACAAGGGACAAGTAAAGCAGGTAATCGGTGCGGTAGTTGACGTGGGCTTCGAAAACGGGCAGCTTCCCAACATTCTTAACAGCCTTACCGTGAAGATGCAGGACGGCTCAACGCTCGTGCTCGAGTGCCAGAAGCACCTCGGTGAAGACAGCGTCCGCACGATCGCGATGGACTCCACCAACGGACTCACAAGGGGCATGGAAGTAGTTGATTCAGGCTCTCCGATCACCATGCCGGTAGGGGATGAAATAAAAGGCCGCCTGCTGAACGTAGTGGGTGAAGCTATTGATGGTATCGGAGCCATCAAAACAAAGAAAGGCTACCCGATTCACCGGAAGCCTCCGGTGTTTGAGGAGCTTTCAACTGAAACTGAAGTGTTGTTTACCGGTATCAAGGTTATTGACCTTATCGAGCCGTATTCAAAAGGCGGAAAGATTGGGCTGTTCGGAGGTGCCGGTGTGGGGAAGACGGTTATTATCATGGAATTGATCAATAACATTGCAAAGAGTTATGCGGGAATGTCGGTGTTTGCCGGTGTTGGGGAGAGAACCCGCGAAGGAAATGATTTGCTCCGCGAAATGATTGAATCGAACGTGGTGAGGTACGGGGAAGATTTCAAGCACAGCATGGAAAAGGGAGATTGGAATCTTTCTCAGGTTGACATGAAGGAGCTTGCACAGTCACAGGCAACGCTGGTGTTCGGGCAGATGAACGAGCCTCCAGGAGCACGTGCGCGTGTTGCGCTTTCGGGATTGACGGTTGCCGAATATTTCCGCGATGGAGATGAAAATGACCCGACAGGGAAAGACATTCTTTTCTTCGTTGACAACATCTTCCGCTTCACGCAGGCGGGTTCAGAAGTGTCAGCGCTTCTCGGACGTATGCCTTCAGCCGTAGGTTACCAGCCGACACTTGCTACTGAGATGGGTCTCATGCAGGAGCGCATTACTTCAACAAAGAGGGGTTCTATCACATCCGTGCAGGCCGTTTACGTTCCTGCGGATGACTTGACTGACCCCGCCCCGGCAACAACCTTCGCTCACCTTGATGCAACAACTGTATTGAGTCGTAAGATCGCTGAGTTGGGAATTTACCCTGCAGTTGATCCGTTGGATTCCACTTCAAGAATTCTGACACCTGAGATCGTGGGCGATGCGCATTACAAATGTGCACAGCGTGTAAAAGCGATTTTGCAGCGCTATAAGGAGTTACAAGATATTATCGCCATCCTCGGTATGGAAGAATTGTCGGAAGAAGACAAGCAGGTGGTGAGCCGCGCAAGGCGCGTTCAGCGTTTCTTGTCGCAGCCGTTCCACGTTGCCGAGCAGTTCACGGGCTTGAAAGGCGTGCTGGTTTCGATTGAAGAAACCATCCGCGGCTTCAACATGATTATGGATGGAGAAGTGGATGAATATCCCGAAGCAGCATTCAACTTAGTGGGAACGATTGATGAGGCGATAGAGAAGGGGAAAAAGATGTTGGCGGAAAGTAAATAATTGTGGGAATGCATTTAGAAATTCTCACTCCTGAAAAAAAGCTGTTCGATGGCGAGGTGACGGGCGTTAAGCTGCCCGGTGTGCTTGGCTCATTTGAAATACTCAATAATCACGCTCCTATTATCTCTGCTCTTGAAAAGGGCGAAGTACGTGTGAACAGCAAGGATGGCTCACAAACCTTCAAGATCAACTCTGGCTTTGTAGAGTGCCTTAACAACGAGGTAACGGTATTGGTGGAAGGGGTGGAGAAGTAATGATCTGAATTTCCGGTTATTTCCTTCGTTTTGTTCTGCTGTTTCTTCGTAGATTGGCGGCAGTTATTTTCTGCAAACAATGGCCGCAATCTATGCACTGGTAGCTTACCTGCTGATTGGTATCATTTACGCATTATACTTCGCCTTTTGGCGGATTGACAAAATTGACCCGGGTGCGGCCAATGCAAATTGGAAATTCAGGCTGCTGCTGGTTCCCGGTTCTACGTTGCTCTGGCCTTATCTGATCTTGAAAAAATTTCCCGCAAACCATCTGCATGATTAAGCCGCTTAGGAGAAAACATTTTCTTGTCTGGCTGTTATGGGCGTTGCTGCTTCCAATTCTAGCGTTGCTTGCTTATGTGTGGCGGCCAGACGCCAAAAAGATATTGCCACTACCAACTGACCAGATTCACCAAACGACTAATCCATGAGCGCAGGTTACCAACCGGTTTTGTGGAACCGCCAGAAGAAAATCTATGACGGCATCCTTGCGGCTTTTGTTTTGGTTTATGTGGCGGGGTTTTTCATAATCAACAAGCTGCTTTTTCCGGTTTACAATGATGCCACGTTGCTGATCCGCGCATTCGGAACACTGGCTTTTTTCTTATTGCATGTGATTCTGTCCATTGGTCCTTTAGCCAGACTTGATAAAAGGTTCCTGCCTTTGCTTTACAACCGCAGGCATCTTGGTGTCACCATGTTTTTATGTGCCTCAGTTCATGCGGTTTATAGCCTGATCTGGTTTCATGCCTACGGAAACATTCATCCGCTTCTTTCACTTTTTTACAGCAACACGCATTACGATTCATTCATCTTTTTCCCGTTTCAAGTACTGGGTTTTGCCGCCTATATCATCATCATGCTTATGGCATTCACCAGTCATGATTTCTGGCTGAATACGCTTTCACCGAAAATCTGGAAATCGCTGCATATGCTGGTGTACGTTGCGTATGCTTTGCTCGTGCTGCATGTTGCGCTGGGCGTGATTCAACTTGAATCATCGCCAGTGCTATTTGGATCTTTAATAGCGGGCTTGGCCTGGTTAGTGGTAATTCATTTGATTGCGGGGTGGAAAGAATGGAGGAGAGACTTATCCGATAATATTATTGAAGGAGAATTTATTTACGCTGGAAAGATTCAGGATATTAAAGAAAAAAGAGCTGTAGTTGTGAATGACGGAAATGAGCGTGCTGCGATTTTTAAATATGACGGAAAGCTAAGCGCAGTGAGCAATGTGTGCAAGCATCAGAACGGGCCGCTGGGTGAAGGAAAAATTGTGGATGGATGCATCACGTGTCCGTGGCATGGCTATCAATATCAGCCGCATGACGGTTGTGCGCCACCGCCTTTCACGGAAAAGATCGCAACATATAAATTGAAATTGGATGGAGATAAGATTTACATCAATCCCAATGCTCTGGCGGAAGGTACTGCAATTGAACCGTTGAGAATTCCTGAGCCTGTTACAACATCTTCAGATGATTCTTTTTACATCGGCTGGCAGGAGCGGGCGGCTGATTTCTATTCCAGGTTTTTGAAGCGCATTGTTCCGCCTGTTGCGGCAGGAGGAATAATTTTTCTGGTACTATTCACGCTGCAGCAACGGCACATTGCAAACGCAACGATTGAAACAGGCAATCCGGTTGAGCTGCAGGGGCAACTTTTGTTGAGACCGTTTCCAATGCTCAGAACAGTTGGCGGAAGAGATGCCAACGGCAATCCTGTGATCAGAAGCTATCCGCTGGTGAATGCGGGAAAATCAGGTGCGGATACATTGATACAATCTTTGCTTTCCGGAAAACCATCTGCATGGGCATCGGTAAAGGCAGACCCTGTGGTTCGGGAAGGCATTGCTGCGCTAAGCCTGTTGGAGCAGCCGGATGCACTTACGCTGCTCGATGATCCGGTAGAAGGAATTACGGATGCCCGGGAAGAGGAAGTTGGCGACAAGACGGTGTCCTGTGAAATCATTGACCCGAAATGCTATCTCGGCACCATGAACCCCGGTGAAGGAAAACCTCACCGCGACTGTGCGATCCGCTGTATTGCGGGCGGCATCATGCCGATGTGCGTGTTCACGGATGAAAACGGTGAAAAGCAATTCGCGGTGATTCGCGGAGAGAAGGGTGAGGCGGTAAATCAGGATGTTTTGTTTGCCGTAGCGGAACCGGTTTCGATAAAAGGGAAATTGAAACGGTTTGATAATTGGTTTGTCCTTTATGCAAATCCAAAAGAAATAGTTCGTCTTTATTACGAAAAATAAATCGTTATGGAATACATCAAAGTCGCCATGCTTAATGAACTGCCTGAAGGCTCGCAGAAAATCGTGCAATTAGGTTCACAGAAAGTTGCGCTCTTTCATTATGGCGGAAAGATCACTGCGCTGGCTAACGCCTGCCTGCATAAAGCGGGGCCGCTTGGTTTAGGAAAGGTCGAGAAAAAGTATGACGGATGGTATGTCAACTGTCCCTGGCACGGATGGGAATACAACATTGAAAAAGGCAGCGCGCCTCCGGGCTATCATGATCAGCAGGCCGTGTATGGCGTGAAGGTTGAGGGGAATGAGATTCTCATAAGCGAAAAGCCCGTCATCAAAGCAAAGCCAGCTCAACACGATCTTTCTATTATCGAGGATCTTGTAAAGCTGAAATATCAAACCTCAGCAACAAGCCTGAATGTGCTCGGTATTTCTGCGACAAATATGAATGATGCCATCAGCCGTTACTCAACTTCAGAGTCGGCTTTGGAAAATGCGCTGCAATATGCTCAAGT
>CAYOYI010000202.1:0-6493 GCA_964408105.1 uncultured Chitinophagaceae bacterium
TTCTGTCTTTGAATTGTCCCTTTTATTCTTAGTTGATGCAAGAGGCTGGTTGTGGTTATTTAATTTGGATTATTAACCGAGGATGGGTCAATAATATAGTCAGTAACCGGTACTCCTTTCATATAGCTTTTTGGATAATCTTCATCATTGCGTTCACGCTTTTGCTGGGAGGTAAATACGGTTATCTGGAAAGCCTAAAGGATGTATCCCTTGAAGCGCTTTCATACGCGACAATAGTTTATATAAACCTGTTGGTGCTGGTGCCGCGGTTCCTGCTCAAAAGAAAATATGTTCAATACATTGTGCTGCTTCTTCTGGCATTGGTGATCATAGTGCCGATACATTCTTCCATTGAATATTTCAATTTCTACAACGTGGAGGATTTGAAGGGGCAGGTGAAACTGGAGAAGCTTGCGTTCCTCTCGCTCATCAATATTTCATTCATGCTGGCGCTCACCACCGGGTTGAAACTGGGGAAGGAATGGTTCAATCAGCAGCAGCGCAGCCAGGAATTAGAGCGTGAGCGTCTGCAATCCGAATTAAAATTTCTTAAGTCTCAAATTAACCCGCATTTCCTCTTTAATACGCTGAATAATCTTTATTCGCTTTCTCTTAAAAAATCCGATCAGGCTCCCGAGATGATCCTCAAGCTTTCAGAGATGATGCGCTACATGCTTTATGAAAGCAATGAAAAAATGGTGCCTTTGGAAAAAGAGATCAGATGCATTGAGAACTACATCGAGTTGGAGCGGATCAGGCAGGGTGAGCGCACGAAGATCAATATTCAGATTGACTGGGCAGAGAATGGGCAAAAAATCGCACCGCTGCTTTTTATTCCTTTTCTGGAAAACAGCTTCAAGCATGGCGTGAACAGCAACATTGATTCGGGCTGGATCAATATCAGCCTGAAAGAGAGCAATGGCTCGCTTACGTTTTTAGTGGAGAACAATAAATCGAAAAAAATTACACAGTCGCTTAATGGAAGTGGTATCGGATTGAAGAACGTAAAGAGGCGGCTGGAACTGCTTTATCCTGACCACCATCAACTGGTTATCACAGAAGGGGATGACACTTACAAAACCGATCTTAAAATCCAACTCTCATGAAGCATAAATGTCTGATCGTTGATGATGAGCCGCTCGCGCTGGATGTGCTGGAAGGCTATATTCAGAAGGTGCCGTCATTGCAGCTTGTTGCACGATGCAGCAACGCTATGGAAGCTATGAAGGCATTGCGAAAAAATGAGGTGCATATCCTGTTTCTTGATATTCAAATGCCGGAGATCTCCGGACTTGATTTTCTGAAGTCCCTGAAAAATCCACCGGCTGTAATCTTTACTACGGCATATTCTGAATATGCCATTGATGGTTTCAATCTTGATGCGGTTGATTATTTGCTAAAACCAATCTCATTTGACAGATTTTTGAAAGCCGTAAATAAAACCACAGCCCTTTTATCTCATGAAGGTGCTGAACGTGAATCAGTCAAGGACAATGATCACATCTTCGTCAAGTCCGACAAGAAGCTGATTAAGATTGGCCTTGATGAGATTCTCTACATCGAGGGACTGAAGGATTATGTGATGATCTTCACGCCCGCAGCAAGGATCATCACACTCATGACCATGAAGACTCTCGAAGAAAAGCTACCCTCAGACAGGTTTGTCAGGATTCATCGCTCATATATTATCTCACTGGATAAAATGAAAAGCGTGACCGGTAATTCGGTTGACATCATGGGAAAATCCATCCCGATCGGTAAACTATACCGCGATCCTTTTATGAAGCTGGTGGAGCGGGATAGTATAATGAAGTAGCACTACCTCACCCTGATGCGCTTCGCTTTCTGTCCCTCTCCTATAGGAGAGGGAGAAATGAATAATCAAGAAGTGGCAATACTGCAATCTTACTTCCTGTATTTTTGTCGCAGCTTTTTTCAATGATTCGATTTCGTTTTTGGGTTTTTGTTATAATATTTCCTGTAGCGGGCTTCAGCCAGGACCTTTATTACAAGCAGGGCCTGTATAACTTTCATATGAATCAGTATGACAAGGCTGCTGAAGATTTCAGTAAAAGTCTTTTGCTTAATCCGAAGTCACTCGACACGTATTATTTCCGGGGGTATTCTTACTTCCATTTAAAGCAATATGGCCAATCGCTAAAAGATTTTAAGCAGGTGCTGAAGTATGGTCCCGAGAGCGCGGAAGTGTATGATGCGGTTGGCCTGGTTTATTCTGAACTGAGGGAATATTCCAAAGCCTTGAAATCGCTCAACAAGGCGATCGCTCTTGATCCTGCATTTGCGGGAGCTTATAACAATCGGGGAGTTTGTTACCACAGGATAGGACAGTACCGGCTGGCTATTGAAGATTTTAATACATCACTGCAATTGGATTCAACGAATGCCCTTGCTTATAACAATCGCGGCTCTGCGCGCTACTATAATCAGAATGTTGCCGATGCAAATCGTAGTGACGTCATGCTTGCCATTAAGGATTTCGACCTGGCCCTGAAACATAATCCTGAAATGGTTCTTGCTATTAGAAATAAGGGAGTGGCACAAAGGATCATGGGCGATTATGATGCTGCTTTGGAAAATCTAAATGCTGCAATTGAACTGGCTCCCGACATCTCGGATAATTTTCTGGAAAGGGGGCGCACTTTTTTTGAAATGAAGGAATACAAAAAGGCGATTGAGGATTTCATGGAGGCTCTGAGAATAAAACCGGGGAATGCTGACATCTATATTGAAATGGGCAATGCCAAATCAAGAGCTGGTTATCATGAAGAATCGATTAAAGATCAAAGGCGGGCGGCAGAGATCAACCCTGCCTATATCGGGCTGGCATACTATAATATTGCCTGCTGCTATTCGCTGATGAACGACAAAAGGTCGATGCTTGAATTCCTGGAACAGTGCCGGAAGAAAAAATATTTCAGGAACAAAGAGGGGTTCGAGCATTTCCTGAAAGACCCGGACTTCGATAACTTTCGCACGGACGAAGACTTCCGCCTGTTCCAGCAAAAAGTGGCGAAAAAGGTCAAATAACAAATACTTGACTTTCTCGCTAAATTCAATTAGGACAAGCGTTTCCAAGCGATTTTACGTAGAAACTAAGATTGAAAAACACCCTCCCATTTCATAACTTAGCCGACTGCTTTTCCTTGAGCTTTTCACAGTAAAACAATTGGTTATTAGGAAAATACATGCAGGTATTTTGTTTTAATGAAAAAACCGAAAAAATATATCAGCGCTTTTTTATACCGTCCTTTACCGGCATTGTTTTTTAGCCTGCTTTTCGCTTCATCTTTCATTTTAAATTCTCAAACCGTACCGATAGTTTTTCTGAGTGACTCCGCTGCTATCGTTTCGGTTTCTCCGGGAGTAAAGTTCATTGTCAGGCAAGGTTCGCTTTCAAATTACGGTTACTTCGCAAACGGCAGCGATATCTATATCGAGGGTGACGTTATCAATCATGACACGCTCACGGGAGTTGGAGTCTCCGGCTTCCAGGTGAAAGGCAACTGGACCAACAACAGCTTTTTTATTGCCGGGCAGAGCACCGTGCATCTTTATGATTCCAACCAGGTGATAAACGGCTCTGCTGTTACCGCATTTAATACGCTTGTTTTATCCGGAACCGGATTAAAATCCCTTGCAATTGATGCGGAGGTATCAGATTCGCTTGCCTTGAACGACCGTGAATTTTTCACTGCCAGCAACACGCTCTTTGTCAGCAACACGGACACTAATTCCATCAGCAGGACAACCGGTTTTGTAAGCAGCGCAATTGGAGGGAAATTAAATCGCGCGATAAATGACACGCTGGAATATTTTTATCCGCTGGGTTCTTCAGCAGGAACTCCGCGTTTTCGGCCTATTCAAATCAGGGGTGATACAACGTACGGCATTATCGGTGGAAGGCTTGCAAATCTTGATGCTGACTTTGAAGGATACAATCGTGGGATAAACACGCGCGAACCCGACATCTGCGACATCAACTCACTTTATTTCCACCATATCAGCAGAGACTCCGGAACGGCACCAGTTGACATCACCATGTTCTATGATCCTGTTGACGATGGGAGCTGGACTCAGATCGCTCACTGGCAGGATAATCCCCGTTGGGAAAAAGCAGGTCTTGCTTTGCAGGGAATTGACACAGCATCATCCTTTAATACACTGACAGTTGTAGGATGGAATGATTTCAGCTATTCGTCATTTGCGCTGATGCTGCCGGGACCAACCTTGGACACTACACTAACCGTAATTACCGATGCGTCATGCAATGGGAGCGCGGACGGATCAATTTGCGTTCCCTTTCCTCCGGTAACAGGAACGCCTCCCTTTCAATACATCTGGTCGAATGACGATACATCCACCTCATGCCTAACCGGGCTTACAGCCGGCACATATACACTCATGATAGTTGATGCGTTTTCGTGTCCGAGCACTTATACCTTCATCGTTGGTGAGCCGAATCCGATTGTTATAGATGGACTGGTTACAAAAGTTACTTGCAAAGGTGGAGTTGATGGAAGCGTTTGCTTATCAATCTCCGGTGATTGCCCGCCCTTTACATTCGCGTGGACATTTCCAGATACTTCGCATTGCCTTACCGGTTTGGCGGCAGGAAGTTATTCTGTTACCGTAACGGATTCATGCGGATGCCGAGCGACAAAGTTTATCACAGTTATAGAACCGGAGTTGCTGGTTGCAACTGCTTCTGGTGTTAACTCAACTTGCTTTAGTTCAGATGATGGTCAGGTTTCGGTTAACACTGTTGGAGGCACTGTGCCATACTTCTATTTGTGGGATACTCCCAATTCCGATACAACACAGTCAGTTTCTGAGTTGGCTCCCGGAACTTACAATGTGGTGGTTACGGATACCAATGGCTGTGAAGCTACTTCAAATGTCACCATCGGCCAGCCCGATTCGCTGATCGTTACTGCAAATGATAACGATACGATCTACACGGGGTTCTCGACTACAATAGATGTTGTGAATGTAGTTGGCGGCACCGAGCCATATAGTTACTTGTGGTCTCCTCCCGGTACTTTGGACAACCCTACGTCTCCCAATACAACAGCAACTCCGGAATCTTCTTTAACCTATCTCATCACCGTTACCGATAGTAATGGTTGCATAGCAACAGATACTCTGCGTGTGCAGGTGGATGTAAATCTTTACCGGTTCCCTAATGCCTTTCTGCCGAGTGGCAGTGATGTGAACAGAACTTTCAGGCCGGTAACAAGCGTGACAGTCGCAAATGTTGATCTCAAAATTTTCAACCGTTGGGGGCAATTGGTATATGACGGCAACATTGATCCAAACGATGCCTCCCAGGGTTGGGATGGGACATTCAAGGGAGAACTACAGCCGATGGATACTTACGTTTATCAGGCGGTGCTATCGCTTCCTGACGGAACACAAAAAACAGAGAGGGGAGATTTTATTCTCATAAGATAAGATGAGTAGTGCATTGGTCAAAATATTAAATCAGATGATGCGATATGCAAGTATTGCATTGCCGCGATTTTTTGTTTTGGTGTTTGTTTCCTTCAGCACATTATCCTTCGCACAGGATATTCACTACTCGCAATATTTCAACGCCCCGCTAAGTCTGAATCCTGCTTTGACCGGAAAAGTGCATGGGACTTTTCGTCTTGGAGTTAACTACCGCAATCAATGGTTCGGATTGGTAAGCGGAAAAAGCACTTACTCTACTCCCACATTTTTTGGTGACGTTCCCATACGCTTCAAATCAAAGGACGTACTCGGTGTCGGGCTCAATTTCATCAGTGACAGATCGAGTGGTGGCAACCTGAAAACTTTTTCAGGGATGGTGTCAGTTGCTTATCATAAGGCGTTAGGCAAATCAAAATCACATTTTATCTCGGTGGGAGTTCAGGCTGGTTATCTGCAAAAGACGCTTGATCTCAATAATATTCACTTGTATGAAGATATCGTGCTTCAGGATGGCACGTTCATGACCAGCGCTGACAAGAGCAGCCTGAAAGGCAGTGCCGGAGGATTCGATATGCATGCAGGTTTCGACTGGAGTTCCATGTTCGGGAAGAAAGTGCGCGTCAATGCCGGATATGCTGCGCTTCACGTTTCACAGCCAAAAGCATCGCTCACCGTTGAAGAAGCGAAAGTTCCCGTAAGGCATGTCGTAAATATCGGGGCTGAATTTGCCCTCGCAAAACATTTCAAGCTGCTGCCGTTTTTGCTTTACATGAATCAGGCTAAAGCGGAAGAAGTCTATGCCGGCCTTTCGTTTGGAATTCCATTTACAAAGGATGCCGGTATGGCGCTTGGCTGCTATTATCGCGTCAGCGATGCAGTGGTGCCTTATCTTGAAATTGATATCAAAGGCTTCAAACTGGCGGCAAGCTATGATTTTACAACATCAGAACTAAATAACACTCAGGGCGGCATCGAGATCTCGGTGATGTATGTCGGAAGATATATTCCTGTGCCGGATGTG
>CAYOYI010000202.1:6503-7421 GCA_964408105.1 uncultured Chitinophagaceae bacterium
CTTCACTATACTGTCCAAGATTTTAATGACAATGAGTTGCTACGCATACATATTATCAATCATTGTACTCATCGCGGGATGGTCGTTCTCTGGGGTATGCCAGAGTAGTTCAAATATTGATTCACTGAAAAATAAAGAGGTCCTTCCGTTCAAGATCAGGCAGAAGTATGGCGATGCCCTGTTTCACGCAGGCAACTACTATGATGCTATTGAAATATATCAGAGTTTGCTGGAGGAAAAACCGGAGCATCATTATTCCATGTATCAGATAGGGGAATGCTATTACAAAGCCCGCGATTACGAGGCTGCCGAGAAATATTATGACCGCATCATCCAGGCTGGAGCTGAGGGAGGATTTCCTTTGGTTTATTATCGCTATGCCACCATGCTGAAAATGCAGGGAGAGTACGAAGCTGCGAAGTATGCGTTTGCAAAATTTGCTTTACGCGCGAGTGGTGACAATGCCGATCGGGCAAGACGCGAGATCGAGGCTTGCGACTTTGCAAGGCAGGAACTTGAAAAATCCGGACAATACCTGATCAAACATCTCGACTCTACGGTCAACAGCCCTTACAGCGAATATGCTCCGGCTGTTTATGAAGACAAGTTGTATTATTCCTCGCTCAATCTTGATTCTGTTGGAACAGGACCGGTTTTGTCACGTCTATATGTGAGCGAAAAAAAATCTGATACTTATAGCGTAGGCAAGATGCTGCCACCACCGCTGAACTCAGAAGAATTTCATACCGGCAACTGCGCTTTCTCTCATGATGGCAAAAGGATATACTATACTCAGTGCGTTGATAATGGTGATGCAAACATTCGCTGCTGGATAGTTCTGTTAACATGGACCGACACTGCATGGACAGCCCCGGTCAGGTTGAACTGGCAGGCGGAAAACGATAAATATACTTACAC
>CAYOYI010000203.1:0-7368 GCA_964408105.1 uncultured Chitinophagaceae bacterium
AACACATCCGGCACGAACTACGTTGATATATATCTTACATCTGACTCGGCAAGTCTTCGCGCAGCAAACAATAACGGTTATTATGTGAAGATCGGAAACACGGCAGATGAGATATCGCTCTATAAAAAAGTTGGAGGCACTTCCACCAAGATCATTGATGGTGCTGATGGAATAACTAACGTTTCAAATAATATCCTGAAAATAAAAGTGACGCGTGATTCAACGAATCTCTGGAAGCTGGAGCGCGACAACACCGGAACAGGAAATAGTTATGTCACCGAAGGAGCCGTTACCGATGCAAGTGTTCTAACCAGCAGCTACTTCGGAATACATATTACTCAGTCAACAGCAAGTTTTTTTCAAAAACATTATTTCGATGATTTTTATGTCGGGCCAATAATTGGTGACACCGCTCCGCCTGATGTAAGTTCTGTTACGGTGGTTTCAAGTACGATGCTTGATATTGATTTCAGCGAAGTCGTAGAAAAAACTTCTGCTGAAAATATTTCAAACTATTCCGTCAATAACGGAATTGGTAATCCCACGACAGCCATCCGAGATGCTTCGGATTCGAGCATTGTCCAGCTCACCTTTTCAATCGCGTTTCAGAATGGAATTCAAAACACGATTACGATAAGCAATGTTGAAGACCTGAGCGGGAATACGCTGCAATCCGCTTCTCAGAATTTTATTTTCTTCATTCCCGATTCAGTCGTTTACCGGGATGTCATCATCAATGAAATTTTTCCGGATCCTGATCCGATTGTTGGATTGCCGGCTTTTGAGTTCATCGAAATTTATAACCGCAGCTCAAAGGTTTTCGATTTGAGCGGATGGAAAATTTCAGATACCGGAACCAATGGCACCTTGGCGAGCAAGCCTCTGCTTCCAGGAGCATATTTGATTCTTTGTCCGGTTGCTAACGTCAGCGCTTTCACTCCTTTTGGTGATGTGCTTGGCGTAACAACCTGGCCTTCGTTGAACAACACAGGCGATGATTTATTTCTGCGTGATAGCAGTGGCGTGCTGATTGACCGTGTGACGTACTCTGACACATGGTATCGTGATGCGGTTAAAAAGGATGGCGGTTATACATTGGAGCGAATTGATCCCAATTTCCCTTGTCAGGTCAACGGCAACTGGATTGCTTCAAATGATATTCTTGGCGGCACACCCGGAGCGGTTAACAGTGTGCGCGGAACATTTACAGACAATACAGCGCCTGCGGTTTTATCGGTGGAACTGCTTTCTGCAAATTCCATCAAAGTGATCCTTGATGAAGCTGCAGACAGCGCTTCGTTAGTGAATGTTTCTAACTACAGCATTGACAACAGCATAGGAAATCCCAACAGCGTGTCCGCAATTTCACCATTTACCGAAGCGACACTTTTCTTCACCACAGATTTTGACACAGGCACCATTTACTTGCTGACGGTTTCAGGTGTGACAGATTGTGCAGGCAACGCAACTTCTGACTCTGAGGTTTTTGCATTGCCCGAACCTGCCGATCAATTTGATATTGTGTTCAATGAATTTTTCCCCGATCCGGACCCGGGTGTTGGATTACCGGCTTTTGAATTCGTGGAAGTTTTTAACCGGAGTCAAAAAGTGATCAACTTGTCAGGCTGGACGATAACCGATGCCAGCACAACTGCAACATTGAGCAACAGAACTCTGTTGCCGGGAGTTCACCTCATTATTTGCCCGGCAGCAAACGTGAATGACTTTTTGTTTTATGGGAAAGTGATGGGAATTTCATTGCCTTCACTGAATAATACAAGCGACAACTTCTCGCTTTATGACAACAGGGGAAAACTGATTGACAAGGTGAACTATAGTGACACGTGGTATCGTGATGCGATCAAAAAGGATGGAGGTTGGACGCTTGAAAGAATTGATGCTGATTTCATTTGTCCTGCGGAAGGAAATTGGTCAGCCTCAACCGATGCTTCTGGCGGCACACCGGGAAAACAGAACAGCATCTTCGGGGTATATGCCGATACCATCGCACCTCAGGTGTTAGCCTTAGAAATTTTATCTGCGAATTCGCTGAAGATCACTTTCAGTGAAGTTTTAGACAGCGCGTCCGCTGTAACAGTTACAAACTACTCGGTTGATGGTGGTGTAGGTTCTCCCGCAAGCGCATCGCTGAACGGATTGGAGGTGACATTGATTTTTTCAAGCTCTTTCGACACAATACAAACCTACAATCTGCAGATCAGCGGAGTTTCCGATTGTCCGGGAAATCAAATTCAGAGTGTAACCATGCGCTTTGCAGTTCCGCAGAAACCCTCTGCTTACGATGTTTTGATCACGGAAATTTTAGCTGACCCGGAACCAGTGAGAGGTTTGCCCGCATTTGAATATGTAGAGCTTTATAATCGCAGCGAAAAAGCGATCTCACTCTCCGACCTTACTTTTTCCGATGCATCAAACAGCGTTCAATTGAAATATCAGCTTTTGCTGCCCGGAGAATATGTCGTGTTATGCCCAAGCAGTGCGGTTAGTCAGTTCAGCACATTCGGTGCAGTGCAGGGAATTTCATTTCCGGGACTTACCAACTCCGGAGAGCTATTAACACTGTGGAATAATTTGGGTGAAGTAATTCATCATATTGAATACTCGGATAGTTGGTACACTTCATCACAAAAAAAGGATGGAGGTTTTAGTCTCGAAATGGTTGATACCGATAATCCATGTTCAGGAAGAAATAACTGGCGGGAATCAGTTTCAGCCATCGGTGGTACACCCGGAGCAGTGAACTCAGTAGCGGGAACCAACAGCGATGAAACTGCACCTGCATTGCTGAGAGCGCTGGTGGTGAGCAACAATACGGTAACACTTTACCTTGACGAATCGCTTGATCCGTCATCCATCGCTTCGGCACAGTTTGTAATTGAGCCGGGAAATATTTCTGTTGCAAGCGCCATCGGCACACCTCCTGCCTTTAGCCAGATGACGATTACGCTAAACGCTGCCATTTCTCCCGAAACGATTTACACTATTACAGTTACCAACCTAACGGATTGTGTCGGGAATTTGATCGGAGTGGAGAACTCAACGAGGTTCGGCTTGCCTGAGCCTGCCGATACTGGAGATATAGTGATCAATGAAGCATTGTTTAATCCTTCAACTGGTGGAGTTGATTTCGTGGAGTTGTATAACCGCTCGAATAAAATCATTGATTTGAAAAACAACATCATTGCGGAAGCCGATCCGCAAATGGAAGATTCAGTTGTTGATTTTACCAAAATATCGCTGGAAGGTTTTCAGATTTTACCATTTGAATATGTTGCGCTCACACCCGACCCTGATCTGATCAAAGCACAATACTACACGCCCAATCCAAAGGGCTTTATAAAGATTTCATCTATGCCGAATTACCCGGATGAAGAAGGAGTGGTCTTGCTGCTTGATACTTCCGGCTTGTATCCGCAAGGAATCGTGTTTGACAAATTTCACTATTACGATGACTGGCATTTTGCATTGCTGGATGATGAAGATGGCGTTTCGCTTGAAAGAATTAATTACAACCAGCCGACCCAAAATCAAAACAACTGGCACTCTGCAGCATCAACGGTAGGTTATGCCACTCCGGCATATCAGAATTCACAGTTCGGTGAACTGGCGGCATCTTCTTCAACAATCACTTTGCAGCCGAAAACTTTTTCTCCGAACAATGACGGTTTTGAAGATGTGCTGAACATTCATTACAAAGTTGACCAGCCGGGGTATGTTGCGAATGTCACCATATTCGATGATGCCGGCAGGGAAGAAAGAAAGCTGGTTGAGAACTGGCTGCTCGATCTTGAAGGCACAATTATCTGGGATGGTGTTACCGATGATGGCAATAAAGCACGGATTGGCTTCCACATCATTATAATTGAATTGTTGAATCTTAAAGGCGATAAAGAAAAGTTTAAAGAAACCTGCATAGTTGCAGGAAAACTGTAACCTCAATCAGACTTTATTTCTACCCGCCTATTCCGTATATTGCAAAACGGAGGATTTAACAGAATGAAAAAATTTTTCTCCATTGCCGCGCTGCTGCTCATCTTCAGCAGTTCGTATTCCCAGATATCCAAGGGAAAAAACTTCTGGTTCGGTTTTATGGATAATCTAATTACTCCCGAGCTCAGAGTAAGAATTTCTTCAGAAACAGCAACCACCGGGACAATTTCCGTCCCCCGAATGGGATGGTCGCAGAACTTTACGGTCACTCCGGGTATTTCAACACAAATTGTTGTCCCGAACAATTTCGGATTGTGCGTTGCAGATGACCAGATCACAAACCAGGGAGTGCATGTGGTTACGCAGGAGTGCGTGAGTGTGTTCGCGCAGAATTACGGTAGCTATTCTTCGGATGCCGCAGTGATCTTCCCGATCAATTCGTTGGGCTATGAATATCGCGTGCTGACCTATGAAGACAATCAATTTTATGACGGACAATCAGAAATGCTCATTGCCGGCACCGAAGCAGGTACCGTTGTTACTATCACTTTGTCAGTGACTGAAAACGGTCACACTGCGGGAGTTCCCTACACGATAAATCTCGACAGCGGACAGGTCTATCAATTGAAAGCTAATCTTGACTTGAGCGGCACGAAAATTCAATCGAATAAAGTTGTTGCAGTTTTCGGAGGGAATTATTGCGTTGAGATCGGAGGGTGCCGTTACTGCGATCATTTGTTTGAGCAACAGTATCCGATAGCAAGCTGGGGAAAAGAGTATATCACTGTCCCGTATTTGACACGTGCCGATGATTTCATCAGGGTTTTGGCTGATGTGAATGGAACAACAGTTTCAATAAACGGAGGTGCGCCAATTAATCTCAATGCCGGACAGGTTCACAATTTTTCTTCAGGAGTTGTTAACTATATCACCAGTAATAACAACATTGCAGTAGGCCAATTCAGCAAGGGTGATGATTGCGACCCGGGCGAATCGGGAGATCCGTTTTACATCATTCTCAGTCCCACTACCCAATCCATAAATCAAATAACATTTAATACGCTGCCATCCAGCGTGGCAGGTTTTGCCTGGTATTTGAATCTGGTGATGAAAACTGCAGACATTCCAACTGCAAGAATGAATGGTGCGGCAATACCTCCGGCATCGTTCACTTCTGTTACCCAGAATCCACAGTTCTCAACCGCGCGGCTCACGCTTGCCAATGGCGACCACACCGTTACTTCTAATCAGGGTGTGGAAGCGTATGTGTATGGATTTGCTGATGATGAATCATTCGGATATGCGGCAGGCGTGAGGGTGCAGATCCCGTTCCTGTCAATTTATGATACTTCAAAAATGATCTGCCCCGGTGATACGATTGACATTCTGCTGAACACACCGGATACCGCCCGTACGATTTATATCGAATGGGATTTGGGTGACGGCTCGCCAAAAAAATATAACACGTTTAGTTTCAGCCATATCTATCCTAATTTGGGAGATTACCCTGTAACGATAATTTACGAGCTTGAATCAGCATGCGCCAAGGATACGATCACTGTTGACACAATTTTAGTGCGTGGCCCGAATGTTCAGATCACAGGTCCGGACCAGTTTTGTTCACCGCAGAATAATGTAACGTACACTGCCGCCTCGCAATACACCACAACAGGCATCACATGGAATGACGGCACAACGGGCTCATCCGTAACTTTTAATGCGATCAGGGATACCATGATCTGGGCAACCGCAATGGGAAGCAATTGTTCAGGAGCGGATACCGTCCATATTTACATCGGACATGATTCGGCAGGGTTCAGCTTTACCAATGCCTGCATTGGCGAACCAACAGTTTTCACCAATACTTCGCAAACCGTTCCCGCTAATACTTACACCTGGTCATGGGATTTTGGCGACAGCGGCACTTCCGCGCTGCCCTCACCAACGCATACTTATGCCAGTTCCGGAACATACAACGTCACTTTGCAACTGCAATCCAGCGCGGGGTGTACTGATAACATCACACAAACGGTGACTGTAGTGGCGAAACCTGCTGCGGATTTCAACGCCACGATTGCTTGCCGGGAAACTCCAACTGTTTTCACCGACCTGTCAACTTCGGCCAATGCAATCACGAACTTTGAGTGGGATTTTGGTGACAGCAATTCATCATCGCAACAAAATCCATCTCATGTTTATTCGACTGCCGGTAATTACGATGTGCAGTTGATCGTTGCAACGGCAAACGGATGCAGCGATACAATTATTAAGCAAGTAACCGTTGCAGAAATTGGAGAGGCGCTCTTTACCGCAACCAATGTTTGTCTGAATGATACCACGCAATTCACAAACACGACAGATGTTATCACTTATCCTGTGAGCGCGTTTGCTTGGGATTTTGGTGACGGCACAGGCACAAGCGCTGCAACCGATCCTCCATATACTTATCAATCAACAGGAACGTTTGACGTCACGCTGATCGCTGATTTTACCACAGGATGCAGCGATACTATTGTGCAGCAGGTTGAGGTTTATGTATTACCGACCGTGAGCGGTATTCCGTCAGATATTACTTGTTTCGGATTTAATAACGGAAGCATAGATGTAGCACCGGTTGACGGGAGGCAGCCATTCACTTACGTGTGGAGTAATGCCGCAAACACGGAAGATGTTTCATCACTCGCTCCCGGAAATTATTCAGTTGTGTTCATTGATTTTAACGGGTGCGTTGATTCCACTTCCTACACGGTCAGCGAGCCTACGGCATTACAGGCTGATACCGGCTTTGTGGACATTATTTGTTTCGGATATAACAATGGTGAAATCATCGTCACCGCTTCGGGCGGCATTCCGCCTTACCAGTTCAGTTGGAACAATGGCCGGAATGGAAGTTCGATCAGCGGACTTTATTCCGGAAGTTATACTGTGACAGTGACCGATGCCAACGGATGCACCATAAGCACGGGAGCAACGCTTACTGATCCACCAGCCTTTACGGTGACATTACCTGCGGCAGACACCGTTAAACTTGGTGAAGGTGTGCAACTTGTTCCGGTGACTGCAAACGGAAACCCGCAGCAATGGATATGGACGCCCGAAAATGACCTCGATTGCGACAGTTGCGAAAGCCCTATCGCGATGCCTCTGTTTGACGTGACCTACATGGTGAACGTGACTGATGATAAAGGCTGCATGGATAATGCGCAGATCTTCATCCTGGTGGAAAACGAAAGGATCATTTCTATCCCGAATGCATTTACCCCGAACGGTGATGCCGCCAATGACTTCTTCGAGGTTTACGGTAACAAGGAGGCATGGAAGGATTTTAACATCAAGATATTTGACCGCTACGGTGAGAAGCTTTACGAGACCAGCGATAAAAACTTCAAATGGGACGTCACTTACCGCGGTCAATTG
>CAYOYI010000204.1:0-7362 GCA_964408105.1 uncultured Chitinophagaceae bacterium
ACCTCTTCCATAACCATCAGCATAAAACGGGCCCTGTTCTCCAGCGAACCACCATATACATCCTTTCGGGTGTTGGTATATGGCGATAAAAACTGGCTGATTAAATATCCATGACCTGCATGAACTTCAACTGCATCAAACCCTGACTCCCGCGCAATATGAACAGCTTTGCCAAACGAGCACGCTATATCTTTAATGTCACCAGCGGTCATTGCTCGTGGAAACGAAGGATTATAGATGTTAAAGCGGGAGGTAGGTGCAATTGGACGAATACCGGTGACAGATGAGTTAGCCATATTTCCGCAATGCCCGATTTGAATGGAGCATGCGGCACCCTCTTTATGAACAGCATCAGTGAGTCTTCTTAAATCCGGAACTACCTCATTGCGAAGCCAAAGCTGGTGAGGAAAAGAAAGTCCGGAACGATCCACGGCTGCATAGGCCACGGTAGTCATGGCAACACCACCCTGAGCAACCGATGTGTGGTAGCTAAGCAAATCGTCAGAGGGAGAATTCCCCGGGCACATGCCTTCAAAAGCAGCGGCACGTATGACCCTGTTTCTCAGATTTACCGGGCCAAGTTTAAAAGGAGTAAACAGCAATTTACTGAGCTAAAGGTGACATCGAAAATAATAAACCTGACCTTCAGGGAAATGCTTGATACAAAATTGATAAATTGAGCAGGCAAATAATTAATCAGTAAATGAATAATCAACCAACTAAAATATCGGTTCACGACATAGGCATCCTAAAAGGAATGGACGCAACTGCTATAGCCGAAAATATCAGGCAGAAAAAGATTTCGGTTAAAGAAGCTGTTGAATGTGTCAGAGATCGGGCAGAAAAAGCTAAAGCCCTTAATGCGATCGTTTCATCAGACTATGAAATGTATCTGTCAAATTATAGCGCGGAGGGAATTTTTGCCGGAGTTCCTACCTACATAAAAGACCTTGTGAAAGTAAAAGGCTTCCCAACCCGTTGGGGCTGCGAAGGAATGCCGGAAACAATAGCTAAAAAAAATGATAAGGTAGTAGATCACTTTTTATCCGGAGGTTTCGTCACTATTGGCAAGAGCGCCACTTCCGAGTTTGGTTTGCTTCCCAGCTCTGAGACTCGCTTGAATGGAGATACGCTCAACCCGATCAACACCGAATATTCCACCGGTGGCTCATCAGGTGGTGCTGGCGCTCTTGTAGCGGCAGGTGTGGTACCACTTGCTCATGCAATGGACGGAGGCGGTTCCATTCGCATTCCGGCCTCATGCTGCGGATTGGTTGGATTGAAGCCCTCACGTGGAAGAATGTTGGGTTCGATGTCCAAAGGGCTTCCGGTTGATATCGTGACCGATGGAGTGCTGACAAGCACTGTCCGTGACACAGCCAACTTCTTCACAGGGATGGAGCAATATTATAAGCCAAAACATCTTGCAGAAATTGGCAAGGTAAGCGGCCCGTCCAAGAAACGATTGAAGATTGCTATGTTCATCCAAAGCCCGGCAGGTATGGAAGCTCATCCGGATGTAGCCAATGCTGTTTTGAGTGCGGGAAAAAAGTGTGAATCACTCGGACATCGCGTTGAATACATTCCGAATCCCTACGATGACAAAATCCTTTTTGACTTCCTGGTGTACTATAGCTTCAATGCCTGGCTGGTGATGACTTTCGGAAAGTTTGCAATGAATTGGAAATTCAACCGAAAGAAGGTTGAGCCATTTACAAAGGGTCTTCACGAGTATTTCCAAAAATTCCTGCTGATGGTTCCGGGTAGTTTCAGAAGATTGAGAAATGATGTGGTCAACGAATACAGGGAATTGACGAAAAAGTATGATACCCTGATTAGTCCTGTATTGCTTAGCCCGACACCAAAACTGGAACACTACGGTTCAGAAGTTGGATTTATTTCTCTCATAATGCGGCTAAATAACTATGTAAATTTTACAATTCTTCAAAACACAACAGGGGCACCGGCAATTTCACTGCCAATGGGTACCTGCAACAATGGTCTTCCTATAGGAGTACATTTCGCTGCCGGCATGGGAGAGGAACGCAAACTGCTTGAGCTTGCATTTGAACTGGAAGCTGCCGGAGCCTTTATAAATACCGGCAACTCATCACACACCGAAGCAGTTCCCAATCGCAAATGAAGCTTTTCTCGCTTTCAGGAATTGCCTTGGCCAATTTTTACTCCTTTTCATTCCATTTAAACTTTTATGCTGGTTATCTTAACGCCCGGTTATAAATGAAATCATGATGGCAAAAGAATTAAAGTATAGTCAGGTTCGGAGAACCGTTGACCCGTCACGTTTGAGTTGCGAATCCGTAGATCAGTTGAAACCTCTTCAAACCATTATCGGACAGCAGCGGGCAATTAAGGCGCTCCAGCTTGGCTTGGGAATCCACTCTTCATGATTTAATATTTACGTTTCCGGAAGACCAGGCACCGGAAAGCTTACGGCAGTGAAAAGATACCTTACGGAATTAGCAAAGAACCAAAGCAAGCCTGACGACTGGTGTTACGTTTACAATTTTGAAAACCCGTATGAACCTAAAAAGCTCAGGCTTCCGGTTGGCAAAGGAAAAGAATTGAAGGAAGACATGAAAGGATTGATCGAGGAAGCAAGACATGCCTTGATCAAGGCTTTTGAAAGTGAAGAATCCGCAGCTAAACGAGAGGAAATCATCAGAGAAACCGAGCGCAAGAAACTTGAAATTTTCGGCAAGGTTGAACGGATGGCGCAGGAGCAGGGCTTCCTGATCAAGCACGCTCCCGGCAGGGTCACAACTATCCCTATGAAAAAGGACGAGCCAATGAGCGATAAGGATTTTCAGTCACTATCTGACCAGGAGAAGAATGATATCCTGAAAAAACAGGAAAAGCTGCTTGACGAAATCAAAACAGCCCTACGTCAGGATCGTGATTTAGACCGGGAGGCCAGCAGCAAGATCAAAGATTTGGAAAAGCAAGTAGCCTTGTTTGCAATTAAAATTCTGATGGATGAACTGAAAGAAAAATATTCAAAGATCGCAGGAGTTTTGAGTTATCTCGAACGCGTAGAAAAGGACATCCTCGAAAATTTCAATGAATTCCTGAAGGGACAAAAGGCTGACAGTTTTGCTGCTTTAATGCAGGGATTGGAAACACCGTTTTACACCCGCTACGAAGTCAACGTGCTGATTGATAATTCGGGGTTGGAAGGAGCACCGGTTGTCATTGAACAGAATCCTACCTACACTAACCTATTTGGGAAAGTGGAGAAGGAATCGCAGATGGGAACGCTCTACACCAATTTTACGCTCATTCGCAAGGGTTCTCTTCACGAGGCAAATGGAGGATACATCGTCATTCCGGTTGAAGAACTGTTGAGGAATTTTCTTTCATGGGACGGGATAAAGCGTGCCATCCGCAACAAGGAGATCATCATTGAAGATCCGGGAGACAGGCTTGGTTTTGTAACTACAAAAACCTTAAAGCCCGAGCCGGTTCCATTTCAGGCGCGAGTCATTATAATTGGTGAGCCGTTATTGTATTATTTACTTTATGAGTATGACAGTGAATTCAAGGAACTGTTCAAAGTGAAAGCGGAGTTTGACACTGCCATGGATTATACCGGTAAAAACTTAAATGACTTCCTGTCATTCGTGTGTAAAGTATGCAAAGAAGAACAACTTGTCCCGCTTGAGTCAACTGCTCTCGCCAAGCTGATTGAATATGGCTGCCGGATTGCCGGAGATCAGCAAAAACTATCAACACGCTTTGGCGAGCTATCCGACATAATTCGGGAAGCCAGCCATTATGCCAATAGTGACAATAAAAAAAACGTAAAAGATATTCATATTAAAAAGGCGATTGAAGAAAAATATTACCGCTCCAGCCTGATCAAGGAAAAAATTGCCGAGCTGATAAAACGGGGCATAATTTCAATTGATCATACGGGTAAAGAAATCGGCCAAGTGAATGGTTTGGCGGTCAGCGATCTCGGGGATCTTTCCTTTGGAAAACCCAATAAAATCACGGTTACCACGGGAATAGGCTCCGATGGTGTGGTTGATATCGAGCGTGAAGCAAAACTTGGTGGCCCGATTCACACCAAGGGTGTCATGATACTCTCAGGATTCCTCACCGAAAACTTCGCAAGGGAGAAACCGTTGAGCCTTTCAGCAAGGGTCGTGTTCGAACAAAGCTATTCCGAAGTGGAAGGCGACAGCGCATCAAGCACAGAGTTATATGCTCTTCTTTCCTCTCTGTCCGGCATACCTATCAGGCAGAGCATAGCAGTGACCGGCTCAGTTAACCAAAAAGGTGAAGTCCAGGCAATAGGCGGAGTGAATGAAAAGATCGAGGGCTTCTATGAAGTGTGCAACCAAAAAGGATTAACCGGGAACCAGGGAGTGATGATACCTTACACTAACCTTTCAAATTTGATGTTACGGGAGGATGTTACAGATGCGGTGAAAAGCAAGAAGTTTCATATATGGGCTATAAAGAACATAGAAGAGGGTATAGAACTGCTAACCGGTGTCAGGGCCGGCAAGAGGCTCAAAGACGGCACCTTTGGCAAAGGAACTGTTTTTGAAAAAGTTGATAAGCGGTTAAAAGAGATCGGAGAAATTATGGAGGCGCGATCACAAAACCGCTTGGGTAACGCGAAACAAAAGTCAGGACGACATTGACATGGCGTACAGCAATGCCCTAAAATGTGCCGATGATATAATTGCCAAGGTCGGGGAAAAAATTGTGCTTGGCACTCCTTTAGGCATCGGAAAGCCCAACCATTTGCTGAATGCGTTGTATCAACGCGCAAAAGAAAATCCGGCAATAAGCTTAAAGATTATTACAGCCCTCACTTTGGAAAAACCCAAAGGGAAAAGTCTGCTCGAGCGAAATTTCCTGGAACCTTTTGTTGAGCGCGTATTCAAGGATTATCCTGATCCTGAATTTGAGTTAGACCGGGTAAAAAACACCTTGCCGTCCAACGTGCAGGTGATAGAATTCTACTTTATGGCCGGAAAATATGTTCACAACGCCAATGCTCAACGCAACTATGTTAGCAGCAATTACACTCATGTCCACCGGGAGATGATTGATCACGGCATTAACGTTCTGGCACAAATGGTTTGCTCAGGAAAAGTAAATGGAAGAGAATATTTCAGTCTCAGCAGCAATCCTGATGTTTCTCTTGATCTTTTTGATTTTTTAAAAAGCCGAAACGACAAAGGATTTCCAACGGCCATTGCAGCTCAGGTGAATCAGCAACTGCCGTTTATGTACGGAGATGCCGTAGTAGAAAAGGATACGTTCGAATTTGTTTTTGATGATCAAAGCCTGTACTATAAACCATTCAGCACTCCCAAAAGAGGTGTGAGCGCTGCGGATTATATGATAGGCATATACGCCAGTACATTAGTGAAGGATGACGGGGAACTGCAGGTAGGCATCGGGGCTCTGGGCGATGCACTTGTTTACTCTTTGAAGCTCAGGCAGCAAAACAATCAATCCTATCAAAAAATTTTAAGCGATTTAAAAGTCAAAGAAAAATTTGGTGATACGATTGAAAAAATAGGTGACACTTCACCATTTTCTGTCGGCTTGCTCGGAGCCACAGAAATGCTGGTTGACGGTTTCATGCATCTATGGAACTGCGGAATTCTTAAGAAAAAAGTTTATGGCGATTTGATCATTCAACGACTGCTCAATGAAGGTGCAATGATGGAGCAGGTAAAAATGGAAACCATTGACTTGCTGCTGCAGCGTCATGCCATTAATGCTGTGCTTACTGAGGAGGATTTTTTATACCTGCAAAAGTTTGGCATCTTGAAAGATCGTGGCCAACTAAGATATTATTCAGGGACACTGAAGCTCAATGACGGAAAAGAAATTCCGGCACGGCTTGATAATGAGCAAAGCCGAAAGCAAATCGAACAGTATTGTTTGGGCAGGGAATTGCAAAATGGCGCCATCATCCATGCGGGTTTCTTTCTGGGTCCCAGGGATTTTTATAAATGGCTCAGAGAACTTCCTGAAGAGGAAAGGAAATTGATACACATGAAAAGCGTTCGCAGCATTAACCAGCTTTACGGACACGAAGAGATTGACAGGCTCCACCGGAAGAATGCCCGCTTTGTCAACACCTGCATGATGATGACTCTGACCGGTGCAGCAGTTTCAGATGGATTGGAGAACGGAACGGTTATCAGCGGGGTTGGCGGACAATACAATTTTGTGGCGATGGCTCAGGAACTGCCGGACGGTCATTCTATCCTTCAACTCAGGAGCACACGGGGCGAAGGGAAAAATTTGAAATCAAACATCGTTTGGAAATACGGCAACATCACAATCCCGAGGCATTTGCGTGATGTGGTAATCACTGAGTACGGTATCGCATTTATAAGAGGAAAAACAGATGAAGAAGTTATTAAAGCATTGCTAAACATCACAGATTCACGCTTCCAGAAACAACTTATGTTGGAAGCTAAAAAAGCCGGGAAACTGCATCCTGATTACCAAATACCAGAAATATTTCTAAACAATTTTCCTGAGCGCTATACTTCACTCCAAAAAAAATTGAACCAACAGGGCTTCCTTGATCCATTGCCATTCGGCACTGATTTTACAGATGAAGAAATTCTTATCGGCAAAGCTTTAAAATCGTTAAAAAAGAAAACAGAAAACATAGCAGGCTTAGTCAGGGCAGTTACCAATGCAATTGCTGTTATTAATATTCCTTCATCCATGCAACAACATTTGGAAAGAATGAAACTGAACAATCCAAAAAATTTTCAGGAGAAACTCTACCGGAATATGCTGGTAAATGAATTGATTTCTCTTACAAGGAAATAACCTACTCTCTACCTTTCTGGCTCAATTTCCACTCTTTGTATCGCTTCAAATCCTTCTCGACCAGCTTAAATGCAACCGCAAATGCAAGCGCATCATCCACAAAGCCCACAAAAGGAATAAAATCCGGAATAAGGTCTAATGGATTCCAGACATATAGAAGCGCAAATGCAATGGCAGAGATTGTGAACCATAAGATCTTTCTGTAATCACCGCGCCAGTAATCCTTGATGAGTGAAAGCATCAAACGGGCAGCTTCGATATATCTTTTAAGCGGCCCCTTTGATTTAAATCTATCCTCTATTTCGTCTGCCTCCGTCACCACTTTCTCCACTTCCTTGTCAGTGATCTTTCCGGCACCGCTCTTTACAAAGTCTTCATCAACCTTATCTTTATTTGATTCAGTTTTTGAGTCCGTCATATTGCAAAGTTCAGTTAATTTCTTTTTTCTCTGCTGATAAATATCATTGGTATTTTAAAATCTTATCTGAACTTTTGTTTTTAAAACTTTAATCATAAAGTAATGGA